>MHXU01000180.1 GCA_001824555.1 Planctomycetes bacterium GWC2_45_44 | reverse complement strand
AAGCGCAAATTATCTATTTTAACATTTTGAGGTTTTTATAAGATTTTCTGTGAATGGTTACGGCTCCGCCTCATACGCAGCAAATGCCCGTACTGCCTGAGCCGCAAGAGCACGCCTATCAACTAAAAAAAGAATTCGCTTAGCAAGGCCAGACTTTATCAGGCGATAAATGGAATTAACAGTTGTAAAAGTTTTACCGGTTCCAGTTGCCATAGCAACCAGCATTTGCCGCTTGCGGTCGGCGATTGCCTTTTCGACAGCAGCATTAGCATCTTTTTGATAGTATCGCAAAAATTTGTTATCGTTTGGCATAGCCAGTAATTGGCGGCTGGCATCATCACTGTTTTTTGATAGAAGTTCACGGATTGCGTCTGGTGTGTGAAACCGAGCGATTGTTCGAGAGCGGTTGAGCGAATGCCTCACATCGCGAAACCAAGGTGATTGTCCGGAAGCTGAATAAAGGAATGGAACACCGTAACCATTAAACTGAAAATTACCTTTAAGGCCTTGGGCATATCGTTCCGCTTGTTTGAGCACTTCTTGCGCAGCTAATTCCTGCTTTTTGGCTTCAATGACACCGACAAGTTGGCCATCTAAACACAGAGTATAATCGGCTGGGCCATTGTCGGTGGGGTATTCTGTAATTGCCACAGACCGGTAGTTAGTTAAGGAGAGTGCTGGGCTGTGAGGAAGTATCTCCCAACCTGCTTCCCGAAGCTGGGGGTCAATTAGTTGTTTTCTTGTGCATTCCTCATTCATGTTGTGTGCTTCAAAAGAGTTAACACGGAAAAATAAGAATACCATAAAATCGGTACAGTTACAACATTTTGAGTTATTATCACAAAAAAAAACAAATGAGGTACTTGCGAGCACATAATATACAAAGCTAATACGGTTTGTCTTCTTAGGTGTATTGTTATGCCATAGAACCATTGCCCTAATTACAATCTTTGTATTGATTTTAAGTTTTGAGTTAATTTCTATTTGCCGACAAACATACTTACCAAAAAAAATACCACAGTCAGGATAGAATAGAGTAAAGTTTGAAATTTTCTAAAAGTATTTTATACAAAACTTCAAATATATAGATATATTTCAATATAAGCAATAGTGCTTTATTGGTTACTAAATTTAATTGTTATACAAATTATTCTATTCCACATTTTCCATTTTTTATATTCAAATTGTTTTGAAAGAGTAAGAACCTCCTCTATATTAAAATTGGCCGGTACACATAACACCATGTTACCTGTTGCCTTCAAAGATGCTTCAAGAAGTTGCCGTCCATTGGGCTTAAAATCATTTAATCTAAAATATTTTAGTTTTCTATAGGCTGGGCCTCCCCAGTCCGGATCGAGGACAATGGTATCGGATGTTGCTTTTTTGAGAAAATCAAAAATATCAGCATGAACAAATTGTATATGCCCTGCTACACCATATATCTTTGCATTATTTTTTGCCATATCCAAACGGTTTTTATTAGAGTCCACAGCAATTACATTGTGTCCAGATCGTGCGAGAGCAATAGTGATACCTCCAATTCCACAAAAACCATCAATAATTGTCTGGCCGCTTACCCAGTTTGCAATTCCCATAGCAATTAGCTCCGGTTTCACAGAAAATAAGCCTTCCTTGTCTGTTTGTATTCCTGAGTCCCACCGTGAAAATAGATCGTATCTTCGAGCCCAATATGGTTCCACTTCCATTCCAAAAGGGCACGGTTTAATATATGAGTTTGAAGTTGTGTTTGTTATGTTTTGCCTCATTTTCCTAAAAGTCCTGCGGTATTTTTATCTTGCCAGAATACGATTTTTCTTTCCAGTGTAACTACGATTTTATATGATACTATGCCTGCTAAGGCAACTATAAAAATACAAACAAACATATCAGCAGTTCTTGCATAATAAGAATGAGATAATATCAAAAACCCAATTCCTCCTATTGCCCCTACGAACTCGCCTACAATGGCACCTAGGATTGACAATGGCGCAGCAACCTTAAGTCCGCTGAAAAAGAAAGGGAGCGATCGTGGAATTATAAGCCATCGTACGACTTGGAGACGAGATGCATTCATTGTATAAAAAAGTTCTTTCTCGTCATTGCTCACCGATTGAATCCCAGATGACCATGATGCTGCTAAAGGGAAAAAGCATACAAGTAATGAAGCCACAACCTTTGAAAAAAAACCTGGTCCAAACCACATGGTCAGAAGAGGTGCTAATGCAAGAATAGGAATACTTTGCATGGCCACCAATGCGGTACTGACATGCTGTTCCAGTGTTTTTGATAGTGCAAAACAAATACCTAAGCATGTTGTAAGCACCAGTGCCAAAAAAAGTCCACAAATCGCCTCAAATAACGTAGTACTAGTTGCACTGAAATAACTAGCCCAATTTGCAATAAATCTATGAAAAACCTGAAAAGGAGTTGGGAACAAATAATCAGGAATTGAGAAAGTAGTTACGGCTAATTGCCAAAAAGTTATCAATAAAAATATAATAAATATATATTTTAAAACTCTATAATACTTTATTGTGTTTTTATGTTGAATCATGTATATATTCTCGCGCTAAAGTAACAAACTTATAAAATTGTTGAGTTTTCATTAACTCGGCTCTCCGAGGACGTTCAAGATCAATCTCAATCTCAGCAATCAAGGTAGTTGGTTTTCTGCCTAACACCAACAGACGATCTGCCAAAAAAACCGATTCATATGGGTTGTGTGAAACAAATAGACATGAGATTTTTTGATTGTATAAGATACCAGATAATAATTCAAATAAGCGTTCTCTTGTTAACTCATCTACCCCAGTAAACGGCTCATCAAGACACAGTATAGATGGTGATTGTGCCAAGGCACGTGCTAACGCAACTCGTCGTTGTTCACCACCAGACAGTTCAAAGGGATACCGCTTTTCAAAACCTGATAACCCTACAGCAGTTAACAAACTATTGGTATCAATAGTTTTGCCTTGTAGACGAGCTGGAAGGGCAACGTTAGTCTCCACGCATAACCAAGGTTGAAGTAGAGGCGACTGGAACATAACTGCAATCGACCGCATATCGTACCCGATTAGTTGGATACAACCAGAAAAAGGTTGTAAAAGGTTTGCTATCAACTTAATTAAAGTTGACTTCCCACAACCAGAAGGTCCCATAACCGCCATTACCTCACCGTTACCAAGTTTGAGCGAGAGATTCTTCAATACAATACTACTGTTGTATCCTGCGGTCACATTTGTTATTTGTAACACTGGTTCTTTCATTTAGATTCCTCTTGTAAAACTCTGTCATCAATAACAGTATCAACTGGTGGAGAAACCTTTACTGTTCCGTATTGTGAAAGCATTTGAATTACCTGACTTACCACTTCACGTTTAAGCGTCCATTCAGCAAGATCACCATTCTTATCACACATCAGGTCGCGAACAAAAGCAAATTTCTTCTTCTCAATTTCAGGTTTTAGATTCGGAAAATATTTAACCATGACAGCAATAGCTTCTTCTGGATGGTTAAAAGCATAAATCCATCCACGACGTGATGCTCGAAGAAATGCTGCTATATGTTCCGATTTAGCAGCAAGGGTAGATTTGCTACAAAAAAATGTATAGCCATAAGATCTAATGCCTGCATCAGAATATCGAAGCACTACTGGTGATAAGCCTTTGTCAAAAAGTGTTGCAGGTTGATCAGTGGAAAAACCTGTAATAGCATCAATACGTCCATCAATTAATGGTGTTAAATCGAAACGGAATGGAACAAGTTTGACTTCATTTTGATCAATATTTGTCTTAATCATGTAAGTTTTAAGAAGAATTTCTGCTGCATCACCAAAGGCAACCGCAATAGTTTTGCCAGCAAAATCAGAAGGCTTCCGTATAGGATTCCGACTGAGCGAAATTAGAGCCTGTGGAGTCTCTCGGTGGAAAGCAGCAATTGCATAAACTGGTAAACCTTCGCTTATAGCGGTGATCAACTGTTCCAAGCCACCTGCTTGACCAATGTCAGCAACATTAGATACTACTGCCTTCAATGGACTTGAATCAAGACCTCCAGGAAGCAACTGTACATCGAGACCTTCTTCCATATAGTAACCTTTGTTTAAGGCAATCCAGAAACCAACGTGATGCATATCTGGTAGCCAGCCAAACTGAACCACTATCTTATGTAAATCTTGTTGATCATTGGTGTTGTTGCAAGATGAAAACAATACTAAAAAGGCTATAAGCAGACAATATAAAATTACCTTCGAGCCTACATGATTTTTCATATTTTTGTCTCCATATATTAATTTTTATAACTAGCCAAATGCTGTATCAAATCAGAAAAGACTTCTCTTGATGGATCGGTATTATAATAAAAATATTTTACATCAAAGTCGCGGTGTTTCTTTAAACCGGTTATCATTACCGAATATTTAGGTTGGGGGCGATGGATAAGAATACTTAATGGTTTTTTTAGGGCTGTTGCCCATCCCACTTCAACATGCACACCTTGGGATGAGGAATCACCTACAATAGGACATGCAATTATATGGTCTGCTTTTTGTACTTCTTCCCAATCTCTTTTCACCGCATTTTCTGGTGTAGCAAGACCTGAATATTTCCAATGATAGCACCGTAGAGCACAGTAAACGTCATGTGTATTATCTTCTAGTAATCTGACTAAGCCTATAAAACTTGCTAAGTGAAGTTTGCGGCATTGCATTTCCACACTGGAACTTAGAGCCATATGATTGAGCAAAAATGTTGGTACGCAGAGCATTATATTCATTATATTCACCTACTGTTTTCACAAATAGATTTGACAATTGGTTCACAAGGCTTGATATTTTTACAAAGAATTTCTTCATTGTCATGGTAATCTTTTTCTAGTGCCTCAGCATAACCACGGAAATCTCTAGTGATACCCTCAAGGCTTTCCCTGTTGGCAATAACTCCTTTGGAGATATCAGGATTCCATATGACACCTTTCTTCTTGTTATCATCCTCAAGAAAATTGAAAAAAACAAATTCATCGTAATCTTTAAACATCTTTGGGTCGATGATCAATACTCGAAGGAACTCTCTAATTTGCCCAGCCAAATTTGGATCACGAAGACGTAACAATTGTATTGGTTTTCTGAGTGCATGCTGATCGTAATGCACATAGAACAACTTAGTACAATGACGAAGATGCTTCTCTAAAATTGGCATAAACTCTCTGTCATCGTACAAATCTGAAATTTTGATGAGAATCGATTTCCAATTAAATTCTGTATGAAAACGTTTGAACTCTTCAAAAGTAATCTGTGTACCAGGGTTGAGTGTTTTTAAATTACGAGGAGGTTCACTTTCATCTATCTTATGCTTCGATTCTATTTTCTCTAGTTGCATATGGGGCATGCCTAGTAACTCCACCTGCATGGAATCTCCAGCAGGGAATTTAACCCAAAGGTAAATGCCGTTTAAGGAATACTCTGCTATTTCATGATAGAGGTTAATAGCAGATCGAATAATTGATGAACGATTACTTCCAGCTCCATTTACAATCAACCAAGACAATTGTTTAGCATCTTCTGGCGATAAGCGAAGTTGAAGAGTATAACTAAGCTTACCAAGATCAACATCTTCCTTTGAGTTTGCAGTGTTATCTGGATATTTGTCTACTGCGCTACCTAATAAAAGTGTTCTATGGCAATGATCTTCTTCAGAGGTTTGAAGTTCTAATTTTGCACCAAGAAGTTGATATTTCCAAAGATCAGCTAGTAAAGTTACAGCAAAACGAACCACTTCGCTTTTAGTCCTTGCTGCCGTGTGCGTAAAAGAACTTCTAAGACGGAGTTCATCATTAGGGGTGAGTTGAACGATGAGTCGTGAATCTGAATATTTGTTTTTTATGTCCATAAACGTAATTCTTTTTATATTAAAAATTCTTGGTAATTTTTCAGTGATATGCATAAGGATTGAATTAATTGTGAAATAACATCCCCAGCGATAATATTTATAGCTTCAACAGTTCCACCGCCGACATGGGGGGTTAGATATATCTTGGGCCTTCGGAGTTGGCCGTTCTTCTTTTCTTTTTCGGCCTTACAATACAATTGCCATAATGGAGAAAATCGCGGATCTTCCGTGTGTTCGGCTTTAGGATGCACAACATCACTTGCAATACCTCCAATATATCCATTAAGTAATGCGTTAACAATGTCATTCTCGTTGACCAAGGCTCCTCGTGCCGGATTTATCAAATAAACACCTTTTTTCATTTTCGCAATGGTGTGTGTGTTAATAAGCTCATGAGTACCATATCCGTATTTCGATTCTTCAGTTTTGACAACTGGTATATGAAGACTAATGATGTCAGAATAGGAAAAGACATCTTTGTCATTGCGTGTGCCAATTATTATAGTTTTGTCTCCTGTTGGATTAATAAAAGTAAATTCAATGGTTTTTTCCGTAACAGAGACTTGATGTGGGTTGCTATAGTGTGACACAGCATTCAAGAGACGCCTATAATCCATTTCAGGGTGAAAAACACGAATTATGGGACAACGTCGAGTTATGAGTTGAGGTAGCAAGTATTTCACTTGAGCACCTGAACCGATACATCCCCATTCGAAACTATCAAACTGGTGGGATTCCGAATCTATTTTAATATTCCATACTTGTTGCGACATTTCTGTTGCGGCTTGATCTGCCGGGCGGAGTAATTGTGATGCGAGCATTAAAGTATGATCTGCTACTGCGGGTGCATTAGCGTCGCCGGTGGCAGATATTATTTTTTTGACCCAATTCTTTGGCAAACATATATGGTCAACACCTTTCGATAAGGTGGCGATGTGCATTGGTTCTTTAGGCTCCTCCACATTAGAGGTATTTAAACACCCAGAACAGCTTGGTCGACAAATAATGGCATTTGCTTCAAAGCGTCCTGCTGGGATTTTCTGGTGTGGGATTACATGAAAACATTGCACAATCTCATCCTTCTCCAATTGGTTTAGCAATGCGAATGCTTTGCACCAATTGCTGTTAGGTAATTCACCGACCAAAATTATTTTAGGTTTTTGCGCCATATACTAAATTACCGATTATATGTACTTATTGCCATATGTACATTTGTACATGTGAAATTATAGTAGCAACATAACCCCATGTCAACAAAAAAAAAAGAAACTAATAAAAAGTTTTGTTCAATCAAGGTGGCAGCATCTGGACTCACATAACGTTTTTGTAGTAATAGGCTTACAAAATACATACTATACTAATAATAAGCGAGTTTTTTCACATAGGTATTTGATGTAAAGTTTTTGCTCAACATATTTACTGAATTAACAAATAATGCCACCTATAATTTATGAGTTACGCAATGTAACACCTAAGGAGGCCCTATTTGCAACCTAAAACACTCATAATAAACGATAATTATAGGTTAGTATAAGAGATAGCCTCCCTGTTTACATTGTGTAACCCATATTAATTGGGGGACCCCCAGTGGTGCGTACTTATGACGTGATAAGAGCGATAAGCCATATGTCCCATGGCATGGGGCATGAGAGCGCTAAGGCAGGGCTCTCTTAAATGGGTCTCACATTCCAATAGGAGATATTTTGGTCAAAATTACAGGAATTTTTCCCGCAGGCAGCGGAAGGCTCTTACGGGGGCACCCATTTTAGTTTTTGAGGCTTTTTGCATAGGGAAATAGCTGTATACGGTTATAGACACCGTAACATAAGCTACTGATTTACCAAGGGCTTGTATGTTATATCCAAGACAAGAAGATATTGGTCTCTATTATAGTAGCCTTTGCATAGGAAGTATAAGCCATTGTTTTAGCATGGGTTATTAAATATAAGATATTACAGATTCCTAAACTCTCAATTATGCTAACTGTTTCATAGAGAGTCTAAGCGATTGATTAGTCAGTGCTTAAGGTTTTGTGGTGGTTTTAAGTTGCGCATAAGATGCGTCTTTTATTTCGAACTCACATGGTTGAAAAAAAATCATACTCCGAAATCGGATTCATTCAGTAAGAACATTGCATTAAGCTTTTTCCAGGGCATTTTGGTTTTTGCTTTTGGATTTTGTTATTTTTTTCAAGAATTGCATTAGCAGTTTGAAGGGGGGTTGCCCATAAAATAAATTCCATTCCCCAAACCGTTAATTGCCAGCTGCTGAAATAAGCCTTGAGCAGCAAAAGTCAGAGAACCATTCTCCTTACTTCCATGCGAAATTTCACTGGAAAACCCTCTATCATATTCGGCCGCGTTAACATCCCAGGCTACCGCATTTGACTACCGCGTATAAACACCCATGAAAAACACTAACAGGTAATTCACTGGGGAAAGGTTTTTATTAAAAATAGAGACACGGTGGCAGGGGGTAGCGGCCATAGAAATACGCCCCCCGTCCTCGATATTTTCCATTAGCTTGGCATGGTTTATAGCAATAATCCTTTGAACCGTTGCCGCTTTAATACAAACATTTGCCGTAAATGGGCTTAAGAAATTGATGCGGAATGTAGTTGCATCTGAAAAGCGCAAAGAAGCAATTAGCTTATTACATAAAATCATTAATTGCATTGATATTTAAAAGTTGATTTGCACGTATTCACTAAATTCCATTAAGCAATTTCCCGGTACTTTTGATTTTCGTTTTCGCTATTGATATTATTTTATACCGCCAATAATTAGGCATGGTTCATACCAAGTGTGTCCAGAAAGCAACAGGGAGGTATTGAGTGCTTTCATAAGGATTTTAAATTCTATGATGATGTAGCTGCGTCTGGATGATATTATTGATGGAACTGACCCGATATTTTTTCCAGTTTGTTTTTCTTAGTCCGTCTGAAGTTTGAAATCGGTAGGCTGTCTATATTCAAAATCTGGCTTCCAATATACAAAATGCCTAGCTGCTGAGCCATGTTTCAGGTTTGGATACGGGCATTAAGATTACAATCGAGCGTAGTTAATGTGTGCAGGGGGGTTGCCTTGAGCAGCAAGAGTCATAGAACCATTCCCTGAATCCTTAATGTGCAACATTAAATATCTTTCTTTTGGTGTTCCATTGGGGTACAATATGCAACCTGTGAGCAACTTTGTGTAAAGTGAATGGTGTAAACTCTTGGCGGGACAGAGTATTGGACTTGGCGGGTCTCTTTTTGCTAAACCGTCGTACGAGTGAACGCTTGTACCGCGGGTTCGAATCCCGCCCTCTCCGTTTTTTTCTTTGTCCGCCAAAATTACATCCATAAGTTCTTGTAATCAGGGACTTGCGGATTGTTGCTTATTTCATACTGCCCTGTTGCCCTTGTAATGAAAAAGATTTTTATATTAGTTGCTTCGGCAGCGTTTGTTGTGCCGGCGTTTGGTTACGTTGTTAAAGTCTCGAATCCTCTAAATGAGTCGCGGACAAGTGAGACAATCTGTGTCGATTTAAAATCAACGCCGGTTATGGTCAATCTCTTTGTTTTCAGCGAAACGCTCAAAAAAGAAATCCCATTCCAGTTCATAGACGACAACAACGACGGCAAAAACGACCAGCTTATTTTCCAGGCCGATTTTGAGCCGAATCAAACGCAGCGGTTTCGCGTTCTCGATGCCGATGAATTCAGCCAGCCAAAGCCCGAGTTTCAAGCAATCGCGTATTATATGCCGCAGGACAAAAACGATTTCGCCTGGGAAAACGATAAAATTGCATTCAGAATCTTTGGCAGTACTTCCGGCGGCATCTGGCCGGTTGCCATCCGTGACAATAGCCGAACACCAGACATTGTCGATATCAACCAAACTCTCGGCTGCGGCGGCCTCGGTGTCTGGTCGGACAAAAAATTATACTGCTCGCAAAATTATTTTCAGTGGAAAATCATCGCCAATGGCCCGATACGGACGATTTTTGAACTGACATATAACCCCTGGCAGGCGGGGCAAAAAGCCATTGGAGAAACAAAAAGAATCACCCTTGATTTAGGCTCGAACTTCAATCGAATCGAGAGCAGGTTTGACGCTGATGTAAATGACGTGAATTTTGCCGTCGGAATCGCAAAATGCCCGCGTGGCGGAACGCTGACCGTTGCCGGCGATAAAGACTGGCTGGCCTATTGGCAAAGGCCCGATGCAAAATTAGGCTCGATAGCCCTCGGATTGATTGTGCCTAAGGATGTTTCCGCAGGCGTGTATGTTGACGAAGAAAAAAATAATATGCTTTTGGCAAAAGCCGACAAAAATAACACCATTGTTTATTATGCCGGCGCAGCCTGGAGCAGAACGCCCGAATTTGACAGCAGAGAAAAATGGTTAGCCTTTGTGGAAAAGCAGGCTCGAATTTTCGCCTGCCCGCTGAAAGTCGAAATTTTCGTGAAATGATTTTTTTGAGGTATCCATAACTTGTGACGGGGGGGGGGCGTTGTAAAAAAAATCTGCTTGCCAATCGCCGGTTTATTACATAAACTTATGATTCGTAAATACTAACGGCAGTTTTGTAGGGTGGGCTCTTAGCCCACGCGGTTTATATTAACGGCAGGGCGGCAAAATATGAAAATTACCGTTTCGACATTGTGCAGGGCAAAAACCGAGGGGCGCAAATTCTCCGTCGTAAGCTGCTACGATTTCACAAACGCAAAGCTGGCGGTCTCGGCGGGCATTGATGTCCTGCTCGTTGGCGACTCGGCTGCCCAGTTTATGCTCGGGTTCGATTCCACTCTGCCGGCCACTATGGATTTTATGGTCGCGATAACCACAGCCGTCAATAGAGCCGCATTTGAAAAATTGATTATCGCTGATTTGCCTTATGAATCCTGTGCTGCCGGCGGCGAAAAAATGGTAACCGACTCAAGAAGATTTATCGAAGAGGCCGGTGCTGATGTCGTAAAAATCGAAACATCGAGCGAGCAGTTTGACGACCTCAAGGCTGTTATTGACGCGGGCATACCCGTGATGCCACATCTGGGCATAAGGCCGCAGACGGGCGAATACAAGGCACAGGGTACGACGGCGCAGATTGCAGCCGAGCTTATTGGTTTCGCCGAGCGGGTTTATAATGCCGGTGCGCAAATGCTCCTGTTGGAAGGCATAGCCAGAGAGGTCGGCAAACTTATCACGCAAAAACTTCTGTTCCCCGTCATAAGCTGCGGTTCAGGTCCTGATTGCGATGGGCAGGTGCTTGTTCTGCCGGATATTTTGAATCTGAAAGACGGGGCGATGCCGAAATTTTCCAAAAGTTTCGCCGACATCGGCAAAGCATCCGTTGAAGCGATCGCCGAGTATGACAGGCAAATAAAGCAAAATGTTTTTCCCGACGACCAGCATAGTTATCATATGAAGCCCGGAGAGATGGAAAAACTTCTGGAGCTTATTGGCTGATTTATGACGACAGATGAAACATCAACCGAAAACATTAACATCGCGGCCGCGATTCGTCCGCTGATTGTTTCGGATGCCGAGACCGTTATGCGATTTTGTTCGCCGCTGCGTCATTTGCTTTTCGGTTTTGAAGCGCAGGTAATTCAATCCTGCCTGGTGCTGCCTCCCAATAGCGGAATCGAAACTTTTCTCTGGCCCGGCATAGAGGTAATCGACTATCCCGCTTTGCGATTTCCGTTGTTTATCAGGCAGAATCGCCGCAGGCTCTTTGCACACGTCGAAAAATTCAATCCTTCGATTGTTCATTGTCTCGGGACATCCAGAGCGATTATCTCAAAGGTTATCAGCAAAACTTTCGATATCCCGGCTGTGCTTACCGTCAATTCTCCGTATCAGAATTTTCTGATGCGAAGAATTATTAGAAGCGGTTTTTCGGCTGTTATAGCGTCGTCCGACAAGTTCGTTGAAAGTTTAAGAAAATTCAATCCCGATATCGCCGGCATCGTCAGGCAGGTAAGCACCGGCACTTTTGTCGATGAGACGTGCGCCTGTTTTTCAAGGCCGGGGCAATTACCCAGTATGGTTATGGTCTCGGATTTTTTGGAGTTCGATACTTTAGAGCCGCTGCTTAACGCCGTGAGGCATCTCGCCGTTGACGGCTATGAATTTGTCATTGTTTTGATGGGTCGCGGTCCTGCCGAGGATAAAATACGCCATTTTGTCAAAAGCACAGGCCTTTCGCAAACCGTCAGCATTTCGCCGGAAATCAGACCGCTGCGGGTGGTGATGCGGGGCGCGGATATTTTGGTTCAGCCTCACGTTGCCGAAAGACTCGACCCCGCGATAGTCGAGGCCGCGAGCGCAGGACTGGCAATCGCCACAGACTATAATAACGCAAACAATATATTGCAGAACAATCAAACCGCCATTTTTTTTGACGGCAGAGATGAGTTGAGCATTTATTCGGTTTTGCAAAAACTGCTCGATGACAGACAGTTCGCCGCAAAACTTGCCTCCTCCGTGCAGGAGTATTTGAGAAGCAGCAATTCGGTTAGCACAATGATTGATGACCTGCTGCGGATTTACGCACAGGTTTCATCTGAAAAACAATAAACATTAGCACGCCCTCCGCTCATAGCGAAAAAAAACGAAATAGGCAGTGTTTCAGGTCGTTATTTACTGGTAATCTGCCGAAGGTGCTTTTTTCGTTTGACTTGTGTGCGAATTTGACTAAACTACCCGCTCCTTAAGTAGAAAAGTATCAATTATCAGCAATATAATCCCAAAAATAGATAGTTGATAACAGATGACTAATGACTGTTTTGCATGGAGGTCAAAAATTGGCTTATAACTGCGTTGTGTTGATAAAGCAGGTGCCGGACACCAAAAGAATCACCGGCGAAGCGATGAACGACGACGGTACTGTAAATCGCGGCGCTTTGCCTGCGGTTTTTAATCCGGAAGATTTAAATGCGCTTGAGCTTGCTCTCGAGATAAAGGATAAATTCGGCGGAAAAGTAACCGCAATCGCGATGGGTCTGCCTGCCGCCGGTGCCGTACTGCGTGAAGCGTTATACCGCGGAGCGGACGATGCGATTCTCGTTACGGACAGGCGTTGTGCCGCAAGCGATACGCTTGCCACAAGCTATATATTGAGCTGTGCCGTCAAAAAGCTCGATTACGATATCGTGCTTTGCGGCAGACAGGCGATTGACGGCGATACCGCGCAGGTCGGCCCGCAATTAGCCGAAAAGCTCGGCATTCCGCAGATTACTTATGTTGAAGAGCTTATCTCTCTTGAGAAAAGAACAATCGTAGCGAGACGCAACGTTGGCAACGGCTGGCAGGAAGTAAAGGCCAAGCTGCCCGTGCTGCTTACAGTTATTGACGAGGCCAATGAGCCGAGAGTTCCGGTCGCCAACAGATTGATGAAATATAAAAATGCCAGAACGCCCGTTGAAGTTGAAACCCAGGCAAAGCAGACCGGCGAAGATGCCAAGGCTAAAATAAATCAACTGCAGGACAAGGGTCTTCTGATTAAGCAGTGGGATTTGGATTTTCTTGGCGCGGATTTGCAGTGGTGCGGCAGAGACGGCTCTCCCACAAAGGTTCATCGTATTCAAAGCGTTGTTTTGACCGCGCGCGACAGCAAGACAGTCGAGCCGACCGAGCAGGGCATCAGCGATATGATTCACGAGTTAATAACAGAAAAAACGATTAGTTAATATCAGGATGGTATCTATGATTTCAGTGAACAGAAAAGGCGAGGTATGGGTTTTTGCCGAACAGCACGGAGGCAAACTTGAGGATATAGGCCTCGAATTACTCGGCAGAGCCAGAACGCTCGGCGACACGCTCGGCGTACAGGTCGGTATGGTTTTAATCGGCGACGAAATAAAGGGTCTGGCCGAGAGACTTTGCCAGTACGGCGCGGATAAGGTTTATGTGCTTGAGCATCCGCTGCTCGGCCATTATCAGACAAACAGCTACGCTAAGGTAATAAATGACCTCGTTCATAAATATCAGCCGCAGATTATGATTTACGGCGCAAGCGCCTGCGGCAGAGACCTTGCCCCAAGAGTAGCAAGCGCAATAAAGGCAGGCCTTACAGCGGATTGTACAGATTTGCAAATCGGCGACCACGAGATTAAATCCGAAAAAATAACGCACAAGAATTTGCTTTTGCAAATCAGACCCGCTTTCGGCGGAAACATTATCGCCACGATTATAAATTATGACCGCTGGCCGCAGATGGCCACCGTTCGCGAAGGCGTTATGCAGATGCCCGAGCCTGTCGCTTCGAGAAAAGGTCAGATTATTGTCGAGAAGGTTCACCTGACGCAGGAGGATTTGCCGCTCGGAATTCTCAAAGAACACAAACGAGAAAAGAAAGTCAATTTAAAGGCATCGAGAATTGTCGTCGCAGGCGGGGCGGGCGTAGGCAGCAAAGAGAATTTCAAATTGGTTTGGGATTTGGCCAATGTTCTCGGCGCAGCTCCTGGCGCAACCAGAGCGGCTGTTGACCTTGGGTTCATCGACCGCGACCATCAGGTTGGTCAGACAGGCACGACGGTCAGGCCGATTCTTTACGTCGCAATCGGAATCAGCGGTGCTATTCAGCATCAGGCCGGTATGAGCGACAGTCAGAAGATTATCGCTATCAACAGCGACCCGAGCGCACCGATTTTTGACGTGGCTCATTATAAAATTATCGGCGACCTTAATGTTATCGTGCCGAAAATGATTAAAGCGATAAAATCAAGAGCATAAGTAGGGTGGGCTCTTAGCCCACGCGGTTAAAAAAACTCTGTGTTCTCTGTGCCCTCTGTGGCTAAAAATAAAATCTTAAAAAACTCTGTGGCTGAATTAAAAAATAAAAATTTAGAATGGATTTGAGAAATGGCGAATTTTTACAAAGATAACGACGACATTCAGTTTTTG
>MHXU01000179.1 GCA_001824555.1 Planctomycetes bacterium GWC2_45_44 | reverse complement strand
ACTGCCGAAGAAACCTTCGCTCAAAATCTGGGATGTCAGTTGCCAGCCCAGAGAACTTCTTTGCATCACAGCTTAAACAAAGTTCAGGTTATAAACAAAATTTAGATGCGTTTACCCTACCGTTTAAAAGGTAAGATTTCGGCCAACTGTCGTAACCAACTAACTAATGCTGGCGTGTTCAGAGGGAGTCAGTTCCTCATGGGTAAAAGCCAAAGCCCCATAGCTTGAATGGCAGGGAGAGAAATTGAATGACTGAAGCCCATTGACGAGGCCACTGTTTGCTGAAGGTGTAGAATCAGTTCTTTTAAGTTGAATTTGTGTATCAAAATTATCTACGAGCATTAATTTTCCCACCCCTATGAAATATGCGGGCTGACATAAGATGGCAAGGAACGAATAATTTTGAGATATTTTAATCGGAGTATATTTATTTATACCCCGTTGTTAAAAACATATATTATATACATAACTGTTTGTGCATACAATGATTAACAATATTTTTGTGCTAAAAATTAATATTTTTAAGAAAAAACTTGACTTTTAAATTAACCCGTATTAAAATGGGACTAAATAGGCTATTTTTGGCTACTGCCAAACATTATTTATGTTGGCGAATCGTATTCTGGACAAAAAATGGAGGATATTGTAAGAAAATAATAAGCGTAACTCATTCTTTAATATAGAGTTAGTAGTTTTACAGAAGGTTTTTGTCAAAGGAAAAAGGAGGTGGTTCCAATGGGCAGATGACAATTAGATAGAAAGGCTGGATAATCTGCCAACTTCTTAGTGTATCTCCCGGGTGGTTATTATTATCCAAAGATGGGGGGGAATGTAATGTATGGATAATGAAAAGGGTAAAATGGGGGTATGAAAGGAAGGAATATTATGAATGCTAAAAGATATTTACTACTCTATGTTATTCTGACATTGATTGTGGTGCCAGCTACTAATGCAGCCCTGCTTTCGCACTGGAAGTTCGATACTGATGCCAATGATTATGGTACCCAAGCCCAGAATGGTACACTTATGGGCAATGCTCATATTGTTAGCGAGACCGGCCCGGATGGATCAAGTGGCTACCTTGAACTGGACGGTGATAGCGATTATGTTGACATACCATCAGCAACGACAAACTGGACATACACGGCAACGGTTACCGCATGGGTGAGAATGGGCAGTGATGACCCTATCGGCGATGCGGCGATTTATGCCCAGGACTGGTTCAGTGCAACGAATGGAACCATCCAGTTGTTCTATGGAGATACTGAGTTATTCATTGCGAACTCTTATGTGAACTGCAATGGTAAAGCACCGGCAGCCCCAACCCGCTGGTTCCATGTAGCCTGGGTTTATCCTGGTGTAGGTGCATACGTTAAGATATACGTCAACGGTGCAGAGGCAGGTTCGACTTGGAATGCGTGGGTGCCTTACTCGCAGGGCATGCTTAAAAGTATGGGTGGAACCGCTGCAATTGGGTCGTGGGCTGGTACTGGTAACTATCTACATGGTGCGATAGACGATGTACGCATTTATGATGAGGCGTTGTCGCAGGCTACTATTAGGGCTATGATTCCCAAGTCGAACTGGCCTCCGGAAGATGTCAGAGCTGGTCTGGGAGTACAAACCAATTTTGATGTGGTAGATGCCAATAACAGAAGCTGGTATGGAGGGCAGTTGGATGCGATGTCTTCTGTAGGTGCTGATGTTGTAAGATTTACTGGCAATGTGAACTGGGACACAGCGGTAAGAGACCCGAACGATGCCAATGACTGGACATATACTATCGATTCGATTAAAGAACTGGTAGATATGTCTTTTCAGCGAGGTCTGCGTCCCATGATAGTTATGCACAATGTTAATGGTTACTATGAAGACTATGACAGTGTTCGGACAGCAGGTGGACGGAATGCCTATGCTGCTTACTGTAGCACGATCGCTACGGAATTTGCAGGCAGGGGAGTCATCTATGATATGTGGAATGAGTCCAACACAGACGCTTTCTGGTCCCCGGCAGCCAATAATGCTGAATATATGGCAATGCTCATAGCTGGCGTGAACTCGATAAAAACAGCCGATGCCAATGCGATAATAATCGGGCCATCATGTGCCGGTTTCGATCACCCATGGATACAATCTTGTCTCGATGCCAATCTACTTGACTATGTAACTGACCTTAGTGTGCATCCATATCACCCCGCTGGTGCAGCACCCGAAGATGCGATAGGTACTAACTATCCTGATGTCTATGCTGATATGAACAATGCCAATGCGAATTTCACAGGCCACATCGTAAACAGTGAACTAGGTTATTCAGAGCAGATAGCTCCTGGAAGTTATCGTGATGAAGTTTGGCAGGCAAGACTGGTTACTCGTTCTGTCCTTTCGGACCTTGTGGCAGATGTTCCCCTGCACGTTCATCACAAGAATCGAGACGAAAGTGCCTCTGATAGAAATGAGCAATGGGGATTAGTTGACGTAAATGGAGTTCCCAAAGCATCGTTTTACGCATACCAGACTCTTTCTAAAGAAATTGGCAGTATGACCTTTACTGAACGGCTTTCAGCTGAACCCAAAAACCCCAATGACCCCAATGCTCCGGCCGACTCCAATGACAATTGGATAGCTGTTTTTACCGACGGCAATGATAGCACGGTTGCTGTTTGGGTGAGGTGTGGCGATACAACCAGCGACACTACCCCTTATGTGGCCAATGTTGATATACCATGTGATGCTAACTCTGTAGTAGATATGGATGGAGATTTGATAACTACAACCCCGACAGTAACCGGGCCAAACGGTGTCAACTCCGGCTATATAACAATGACAATTTCCTCGGAGCCTCGCTATATCCGGCTCATGCCAAAAGGTGCTCCTGATACCAAAAAGCCTGCACCTGACCCAATGACCTTTTTGACATATCCGTATGCAACCAGTTCAAGCAGTATTTCAATGACTGCTACTACTGCTTCGGATTGGAACGACGTAGAATACTACTTCGATGAAACCTCAGGTAACGCCGGTGGTTCGGACAGCGGTTGGCAGGACAGCACCAGCTATACGGATACTGGTCTTAGTCCGGGCACACAGTACACGTATCAGGTCAAGGCACGAGACAAGAGCAGCAACCAGAATGAAACTGCATTCTCGACAACGGCATCGGCTACAACAACTGGGGCAACGCCAACATTTGTCGCGGCTGGATCTGTCGCGTCCGGCACAGGAACGATAGCGCCAGCGCTTCCAGCAGGCATCGCCACAGGCGATATTTTGCTGCTGTTTCTTGAGACTTCCAATCAGGCCATCTCGATTTCTAATCAAAACGGCGGAACGTGGACTCAGGTTACCAACTCGCCGCAGTACTGTGGAACAGCGGCCGGTACCACCGGTGCCAGACTTACGGCATTCTGGTCGAGGTATAACGGAACACAGGGCGCTCCAACTGCATCTGATTCAGGTAACCATCAGCTTGGCAGGATGATAGCTATTCGTGGCGCTGTTGCCTCCGGCAACCCATGGGATGTTACAGCGGGCGGTGTTGAGGCTGTCTCAGACACCAGCGGCTCCATTTCAGGTGCGACTACAACGGTTACTAATACTCTTGTCGTAACTGCCATTGCCACCAGTCTCCCTGACGCGAGCAGCACGGCAAAGTTCTCGGCATGGACAAACGCCAACCTGACAAGTGTAACCGAGTGTACCGACAATTCCGTAACCGCCGGCAACGGCGGCGGCCTTGGTGTAGCCACAGGTATTAGGGCGGCAACCGGGGCTTATGGCAACACTGCTGTTACACTTGTGAATGCAGCGTACAAGGGCATGATGAGCATAGCAATCAAGCCTTAACGTATGAGAATTAGCGGCCGACTTGCCCATGACTTTATGGTTTGATTGACGATGTATAGGTAGTTGTGTAGTACTAAGTTAAAACTGCTTGGCTACTGGAATTAGATTAGTTGAATAGTTTTACGGAAAGTGTTTAATTTGGCATAGCGGCTTGTGGCCGCTATGTCTTTTGATGGGCAGCATTGCTTGCTGAATGTGTAGAGCCAGTTCCTTTAAGTTAGATTTGTGTATAAAAAATATCCACATACGTAAATTTCCCCAGTCCTATGAAATATACGGGCTAACATAAGATGGCAAAAATGAATAATTTTGAGGTATTTGAATTGGAGTATATCGTTTAAAGTCGGTTGTTAAAAAAGGCGTACTACATACTTAACTACTTGTGAACAAAATTGTTAAGAAATTTATTGTAATAAGTAACCGAAATTTTCAAGAAAAAACTTGACTTCAAGATTAACACGTGTTAAAGTAATACTGTGATTTGTAAATAAAGTTGGCTTGATTTAGTGGGATAATAATAAAGGTTTATGTATGGCCACCGTGACCCAGCGAAAATTGGCAGAAATAGTTGGTGTAAGTTATCCAACGGTAAACCGCATACTTAACGGGAATAAAAATGTTCGACACGGACTTAGAAAGAAGGTGCTCGAAGCGGCTGATCTTTTGGGTTATCGTAAGAACTTAGCCGCGAGAAGTCTTTCCACGCAACGTAGTTATGCCGTTGGAATAATCTTGACCAATAGTCCTCATAGTTACTGGTCAGATGTTCTTTCAAGCCTTGAGGGTAATATGAGAATGAAAGAATATCAAGTTGTTGTCTGCCATACAAAAGAAACCATATCCTCTGATTCCAGCAGAGAGCTTGAATTTATGCTTAGTCAAGGGGTTGATGGGATTATTATTGCTGCCAACCCTCCATTTGAAAAAGAAAATTCGTTCCTAAAGGTAGCGGCCACAGGAACCCCTTTGCTTCTGTTGAATAATTTTCTGCCTGGCGTTCCGGCCAGTTATCTTGGAACAGACAGTTTCAATGGAGCACGAGATGCCTGTAATTATTTATTAGAACTTGGGCATAAGCGTATTTGTTTTGTGGCGGGGATAAAAGGCGATTACACATACGACCGAAGGTTGGAGGGGGGGCGAATCGCGATGCTTGGTAAAAGCTTAAAATTTGATCCAGCGATGCTGTTTTATGCTAATGGACACATGGAAGAAGATGGATATACAGTTGTTGAAGACATATTAAAAATTTCTCCCCGACCTACGGCGATTTTTGCTGTAAGTGACCCTCTTGCGTTGGGGATATATTTGGGACTTCAGGAGGCCGGCATAAAAATTCCTGAAGAAATGTCTCTGATAGGATATTCCGGAATGCGTGAAGGAAAATATTTAAGCTCGCCGTTGACTACCGTACAGCAGGACACTGGAATGCTCGGGAAACGTGCGGCTGAACTGATATTAGAATTAATTGAGAAACAAGACAAAAGACCAGTTTTTGAGGAATTAACGGATAAGTTACTTATAAGGCAATCCTGCTGTAGAGTTTTATAATTGAGATGACATTGCTTAATATCCTAAAAAGATGATGCAGGTCATAAAAATAGGAGGTAGTAGTAATGAATAAAAAAGCGTTCACTTTGGTAGAGTTGCTTGTTGTGATTTCGATCATAGCGTTGTTGCTGTCGATTTTGATGCCATCATTGAGCAGGGCGCGTGACCAAGGCAGAGCTATCGCGTGTGCTCACAATTCAAAGACTCTTTCATTGGGCTGGTTCGCATATTTAAGTGATAATGGCGGCAAATTGGTGGCAGCAGACCCGTTTTGGGGAGGGCCTTCGTGGTATGGTATGCCAGAGGATGAACATGGTAATTTTACCTGGAGGTATGATGGTGGTGGGTGGAGTGGGTCAAAAACATTGGAGGACGAGAAAAGGGGTATAAAAAAGGGCAAACTGTTTTCGTATGTCGGTACTGTTGACGTGTATCATTGTTTATCAGATAAAAGATCAGTGGACGAAAATGCTACTTGGATACCGGGGAGTAAGGGTGGTTATCGGAGTTATTCAATCGTCCAATGTATGAATGGCTGGATATACGGTACCTATGTTGGTACTGCATCCACTCTTGCAAAATCGGTCAAACAATACGCAGACATTAGGAGTCCTTCGGGAAGATATGTTTTTATTGAAGATAACGATTCCAGGGGGTTTAACATGGGTCCTTGGACTTTTGACCCAGATAGGCCAATGTGGTCAAATCCTTTGGCAACATGGCATCATGACAAAGGCATTCTGGGCTTTGCTGATGGTCATTCGGAAATCCACAAATGGAAGGATAAGCGTACCATTACGTTCAAATGGGGTGATATAAGACCCCAAAAGGGTAATCAGGATTTGATATTTATGCAAATTGGCTGGGCTACCTATACTGGACCAGTAGGCTGGTAACAGGTTTTTGATTTAGTGGCTTTTATTTGGGCTAACCTGTAAATGAAGAAACTTATAAATTTTAAAAAAGTGAAAAGTACAGATGCGTAATCGAAGTTTAAGTATGTGTAATATTGTTGAATCTTTTATTTTATAAGGAGGTGGTTATGTCAGAGAAAACGTATTGTTTAATTAGTTTTGTGCTGGTCTTGTTTTTGGTATCTGGTGTTAATGCCGAATTGATATCACATTACACCTTTGATACAGATTACAGCGATTCGGGAACATTGCCGAGAACTGGTACAGCACACGGTTCTGTCTTGATTGATGCAACTCCAGGTGCCGGCCCATTAGGCACCACTGGCTATCTTGACCTTAATGGTGGTTATGTTGAGTTACCTGCCTACGATGGCCCGGGTTGGGTATCAGCAACTGGTGTAACAATTACTGCATGGGTTAAGCAGGATGTTGCGGGATCAGGCGGATATATTTTCGCACAGAATTGGTTTTCACCCAGTGACGGAACCATTCAAATACTGACAACACCTGCCGGTATTTATGCTCAATCTCTTGTGAATGTAAATGCCGCAACCGGCCCTTATGGTGCTGCTGGCCAGTGGTACCATGTTGCCTGGGTTGGCAGAGCGATCACGGGTTTGCACGAAATTTGGATCAATGGCGAAAAAGTTGCCGAAACATGGATGCCTTGGGCAGCGTGGCCGGGCCATGTTTTTAAAGCTATGCATGACGTTGTCCAAATAGGCGCATGGGGCGGCGGCACTGTCCTTATGGGTGGTATTGATGATCTGCGGGTTTATACCGACACTCTTGGGGAGGCTGCCATAAAAGATATTGCTGGTGTTGTACGGAAGAAAGCACTTGAGCCTATTCCTGCGAATGGCGCAGGGGATGTGAAGACAGATGTGTTGCTTCAATGGGCACCTGGAACCGGTGTGGTTACGCATAATGTCTATCTGAGTACTGTTGAGCAGGAAGTTGCAAATCGCACAGTTACGCCAGTATCAGTTACAGAGGCAAATTATACGCCAACAGCTCTCAACATTGATACGACTTATTATTGGCGTGTTGATGAGGTTAATAACTTAGACCCATGCAGTCCATGGGGCAGTAACGTTTGGAGTTTTACAACGGCTAATTTTCTTATTGTAGATGACATGGAGTCTTACAATTTAAGTACCCCCCGTATATATAACACATGGATTGACGGTTACACCAATGGCAGTGGTTCGGTTGTTGACCTTGGAACTACAAATGCACATGGTGGGGCTAAGTCAATGCAATATTATTATGACAATAGTGTTTCTCCTTATTATTCTGAATCAATGGCTGATACCGCAGGTCTCCAAATCGGTACAAATTGGACGGTTAGTGGGGTCAAGTCATTGGATTTGTGGTTCCGCGGGACTGTAGGTAATAGTGTTTCAGGCATGATGTACTTTGCTGTCGAAGATGGTAGTACACCGACTCCCCATTTTGCGATGGTTAGATATGGAGATAACGGTGAAAATGTGAATGACATTGCCGATGAAGGATGGCACGTTTTTCACATCAATCTCAGTCATTTGGCCGGTGTGAATATGTCTAATATCCAGAAAGCATATATTGGTTTTGGAGACAGAACCAATCCTGCACAGGGTGGCACGGGGACTGTTTATATTGATGATATTAGATTGTATTCTGTCAGATGTATTCCTGAACTTGCTTCGGCAGGCGATATAACGGGAAATTGTCGTACAGATATGGAAGACCTTGCGATAATGACAAGAGACTGGCTTAAGGGGGACTACACGATTCCTGGTGGTGTTGCTCCCAGTGATGCTAATTTATTATCACATTATACCTTTGATGTTGACCCGTTGATTGATTCAGGTTTAGTGGGAAGAAATGGAGTAAAGTATGGTGCCGGTCCTCTTGCAGTTGTACCTTCCACCGGCCCGGACGGTTCTTCCGGTTACGTAAGATTTCCTGGAGATGCAGGGATTCAATTGCCTGCCAGCCCAACTTTTCCCAATAATTTGACAAAGTTTACGATTGCAATGTGGGTGAAGGTGGAAACTCTAATTCAGGGTGAAACATCACTTTTCTTCGGTCCAGATTCTGTAACATACGCTAACATTAGAGATAATGGTGACGGCAATATGGACATACTTAGTTCTTATGCCGGCCAAATCTTGGTTACGCCATCAATGTCGCAATCAAGAGGCTGGTTCCATCTGGCGCTTGTTGTTAAACCAACTTTAATTCAGTATTATATAAACGGTCAACCGAGCAATTCCATTGTGCCTCCCTCAACACCTCCTGCTGCGAATATCAATGGTGCTTGTGACATTGGTGAATGGGGGCCGAATCGTCGCTTCAAGGGGTGGATGGATGATCTACGAATCTATAATAAAACCTTATCAGACCAAGAGGTCCTTTATTTGGCCGGTGGCGGCGCGGGTGTCTATGTGCCGGTAAATTCACCTGCTAACCTGTCCGATGATGAGCCAATAAATTCCAAGAAAGTTAATTTCAAAGACTTTGCGGTTTTGGCAGAAAGTTGGCTTGTTGACCAGTTTTGGCCGGCGGTTCCTTAGTTTGACAATGTGCTTGCAGAGGCGTACTGATTGGCGGCTCTGCGAAGATGAACTGAAACCGAGTTTTTTGGAGGAAGTAATGATATGAAAAATTGAGATTTTGGATATGTTGAAAAGTAGTAAAATTAGTGGCATTATAAGGTTGGGTGTGTTGCCCGATACTATAAAAGTAATGCCGAAGTAAATGTTAATTTTTGTTGGAGGTTTAGAATTATGAAGATGAAAAGTGTTTTATTGTGTGTTGCAGTACTGTTAATGGTGTCATTCGCGGTAAATGCTGATATGATATCAAAATATGCTTTTCAAACCGATTACACCGATGCGGGAACGTTGCCGAGAACTGGTAATGCGGTCGGTGCTGCCACGATTGATACGACTCCAGGTGCCGGCCCATTAGGCTCTACCGGCTATCTTGACCTTAGTGGCGGTTATGTTGAGTTACCTGCATATGGTGGACCGGGCTGGGTATCAACTGGTGTAACAATTACTGCATGGGTTAAGCAGGATGTTGCGGGATCTAACGGATATATTTTCGCACAGAGTTGGTTTTCACCCACTGCTAACGGAACCATTCAAATACAGACAACATCTGCCGGTGTTTATGCTCAATCTCTTGTGAATGTAAATGCCGCAACCGGTCCTTATGGCGATGCCGGCGAGTGGTACCATGTTGCCTGGGTTGGCCGAGCAGTCACGGGTATGAGCGAAATTTGGATCAACGGCGTAAATGTTTCCTCAACATGGCTGGGTTGGTCAGGATGGCCGAACCACCTCTATAAAGATATGGCTGACGTTGTCCAAATAGGCGCATGGGGCGGTGCCACTCAACTTATGGGTGGTATTGCTGACCTGCGTATCTATACCGACGCTTTGGACGCAACTGGGATTGCGGATTCTATGATTATACCTGAGCCCGCCACATTAGCTATTGTTGGGCTTGGCGGTCTCTTGCTGCGTCGTCGCAAATAGAACATCGCTGAAATCTGTGGAAGCACAGCTTAGTTTGGTTTGTAGTATATCGACAGAAGGGCAGACCTTGTGGTTTGCCCTTCTTTTGCCATAGAGATGGATGTTTGATATTGAGTATGTTGGCCAATTATCTTAAATACCCGTGAATAGTTAATGCAGTTTTAGGGAGATTTGTTTTGAATAGTAAAAAGAATTGTTTGTGCGGCATTTTTATTTTAGTATTTGTCGGTACATTGATTGCTTCTGTTCCAACCGATACGGTACCCTGGCCGAGCTGGCTTGGAAAAGATGTTACGGCTGGTATCGGTTTAAATATGCATCTCACCGGTCCGCTTCATCCCGCAAACACAGCTCGTTACCTCCGTTATATGGATAAAGCAAAAGTTTTGGGCATAAAAATAATACGTGTCCCCATGGATCCTGCCGTCGATTTTACCACTGGCGAACTGCAATGGTTTGTAGACGAGGCCGGCAGACGTGGAATGCGAGTTATGCTCCTTTGCGCAAAAACTTTCGGTGCTGACAACCATGCTCCCGCAACTCAGGCCGAGCGGGAGGCGTTTAGGGATCTTTGTGTTGCGATGGTTACCGGATTTCAAGGCAAAGGTATCATTTATGAAATGTGGAATGAGCCCAATACCGATGCGTTCTGGCCGCCATTAGCCATCGCTAATAATTATATGGCCGCGATGTCAATGGCTATAGCTGCGATGAAAGCCGTTGACCCTAATTGTATCGTCATTGCTCCAAACAGTGCCGGAATTACTGATGCCACCGCTTTCATTGAAACTTGTTTCCAGCAGGGCATGCTCAACTATATCGATGTTGTTAGCGCACACCCTTACTTTACACCCGGCGAATCGCCTGAAATCAATTTCACCGCCTCTCGCTATCCAACTCTTCGAACACTGGTTGACAGCTATTCTACACCGAGAACAATTTCCATCGGCAGCAGTGAACTGGGGGTTTGCCAATCTTGGGCGGGGTATGGAACACTGGTTCGTACTCAAGCACAACAGGCCAGAGATATAACTCGCTCTGTGCTTGTGGACATGGTACTCAGGCATCCGGTACGCATCATTTATACATTTAATGACTGGGTTGATGAGGGCAACCCTAATTTTGAAGGATATGGTTTGTTCGATAGCAATATGTATGCGGCAGATGGTCCCCATCCTAAGCTGTCATATTATTCGGTGAAAACGCTTTTGCAGCGGCTTAGCGGAACCCAGTTTTTGAAGATGGTAGAACCCAGCCCCTATAATGCTAATTATTATGTGGCTCTTTTTAACGGTCAGAACAAGGCAGTTATTGCCGCCTGGATAGGCGGTTCTTTCGACCCTGATTCCAGAACGGTTGACTTCGAGGTACCCAGCGCACCTCTTGAGATGGTGGATGAGTTTGGTACATTAATGACGACTCCAACAATGGTCAACGGCAGGATAACTATTGGAATTACCGACCATCCTGTTTACATCCGCTTTGCCCCCATTGTTGTTTGCGGCGATATTGGTCACCCTTATCCGCCAGGCGATATAACGGGAGATTGTCGTACAGATATGAACGACCTTGTGATAATGGCAGTGGATTGGCTTAAGGGAGACTATACGATTCATGGCAGTGGTACTCCTAATGACGCTGATTTATTATCACATTACACCTTTGATACTGATTACAACGATTTGGGGACATTGCCGAGAAATGGTACAGTACATGGCTCTGCTGCGATTGATACAACTCCAGGTGCTGGCCCATTAGGCAGTACCGGCTATCTTGACCTTAATGGCGGTTATGTTGAGTTACCTGTATATACCGGCCCGGGCTGGATAACAACTGGTGTAACAATTACTGCATGGGTTAAGCAGGATGTTGCGGGATCTAACGGATATATTTTCGCACAGAATTGGTTTTCACCCGCCGCTAACGGAACCATTCAAATACAGACAACACCTGCCGGTATTTATACTCAATCTCTCGTGAATGTAAATGCCGCAACCGGTCCTTATGGAGCTGCCGGCCAGTGGTACCATGTTGCCTGGGTTGGCAGAGCAATCTCGGGTATGCACGAAGTTTGGATTAACGGCACAAAAGTTGCCGAAACATGGATGCCTTGGGCAGCGTGGCCGGCCAACGTCTTTAAAAATATGAATGACATTGTCCAAATAGGCGCATGGGGCGGCGGCTCTGTCCTTATGGGCGGTATTGATGATCTGCGGGTTTATAATAAGGCCTTATCAGGGCAAGAGATTGCTTATTTGGCCGGCAGTGGCACAGATGTCTATGTGCCGTTGGATTCACTTGCTAACCTGTCCGATAATGAGCCGATAAATTCCAAGAAAGTTAACTTCAAAGACCTTGCTGTTTTGGCAGAGGGTTGGCTGGATTGTACCGATCCAAAGCCTCCGTGTAATTATAATCCCTAAGGAAATCCACCTGCATAAACCTACGCTCACAGAAAAAGATTGTGAGAGGGCAATTTTAAAAGTTCTATTAAATTAAGAAAAAGATGCCGGAATGAAAATCAAATTTCAGAAAATTAATATAAACCAATGCGTATTATTGTTAGTGATTTTTACATCTGCTGTTATTGGACAGCAAAATAATTTTTTGGTTTCCACGGCATGGCCCCCTGAAACGATTGTAGATGGGCTTGGAATAAGTGTGCATTTCATAAAGCCCACTGTGGAAAACATCGGGTACTTCGAATCTCAAATGGACCAGATTAGAGAGATGGGGTTGAAAATTGTGAGAATCGATATCCAATGGCGCTGGATTGACAAATCCAAGTGGGAATATGATTTACAGCCATATCATATGCTTGTTGATGCGGCCGAAAAACGTGGTCTCCGTGTATTAGCTCTTTTATGTGCACCCCCTCAGTATGAAGAAGAACTTCATGGCGTGAAGACTATGGAAGACCGGCAAAAATTTGCAGAATTTTGCGCACGAGCAGTGTCTGAATTTAAAGGTAAAGGCGTGATTTGGGAGATGTGGAACGAACCTAATATAAATGATTTCTGGCCCCCATGTTCTGATGTCAATGAATACATGCAGGCGTTAATCTCAGCAGTTACAGCTATGAGAAAAGCTGATCCCAATTGCAATATTATTGCCCCGAATATTGGGGGTCTCGATATGGAATTTCTTGAATCGTGTTTGAAGCAGGGTCTGTTAAACCAGATTGATGCCGTTAGTGTGCATGGATATTGTGAGATTCCCGAGCAAAATTTTGTACGATATCTACAGTTGAAGAGCCTGGTTAGCAGCTACTCCGTTAAGCTTGACAAACCGATGCTTATTGTAACAAGTGAATTGGGTTTTCCTCAGTTACATGATACGCCGGTGGGTGGTATAATGCGTACCGAGGATAAACAGGCTGCCTTGATAATACGGTCAATACTTGTCGACCTTGTAGCTGGTATGCCAATGCATATTATCTACACAAATCTGGAATATGAAAATCCGCAGAAATCGTCTGAGGCGAGCTTTGGAGTAATTACGCACGAGCATAAGCCGAAAGCTGCATACCATGCAATTAGGACTCTGACAGAGCAGCTTGCCGGTATGAAGTTTTGTCGTACTCTTTCGGCATGCAGCGTGGATACAGTGGATACATGGCAAGGATTTATTGATGACTATGTGCTTGTATTCGAAAATGATGAAAAGGTAACTATAGTAACGTGGACTACATCTACCGAACATATCTCGGCTGTTCAAATACCAGGTATTCCAATAAGTATGCAGGACATGAAAGGAAAAGAGAAAGTTGTACCGACTGCCATGATAACAGGCGACGGGCTGCGTCCAGGATTTAGACGGAGAATGATGATAAAGCTATCTGAGGAACCGCTTTATATACAATTTAAAAAATCGGATATTGATAAAAAATAAGTTTTATTTAAATTGCTAATATTGAACTGGTAAATGAGCCGATTCATATCGAGGCAAAAGCAGATTCTCAATAATTTAAAGGTTTTTTACTATGCAAAAAAAACATTTTTTTAAAGTTCTATTAAATCACGGAAAGGATGCCGGAATGAAAATTAAATTTGAGAAAATTAATATAAACTACTGTGTGTTATTGTTAGTAATTTTCGCATCTGTTGTTATTGGCCAACAAAACAATTCTTTGGTTTCCACGGCATGGCCCCCTGAAACGATTGTAGATGGACTTGGAATAAGTGTGCATTTCCTAAATCCTACTAAGGAAAACATCGGGTACTTCGAGTCTCAAATGGACCAGATTAAAGAGATGGGTTTGAAAATTGTGAGGATCGATGTCCAATGGCGCTGGGTTGACAAATCCAAGTGGGAATATGATTTACAGCCATACCATATGCTTCTTGATGCGGCCGAAAAACGTGGACTCCGTACCTTAACTCTTTTAAGTTTTGCACATCCTCAGTATGAAGAACATCAGAGCGTGAAGACAGCTGAAGGCCGGCAAAAATTTGCAGAATTTTGCGCACGAGCAGTGTCTGAATCTAAAGGCAAAGGTGTGATTTGGGAGATGTGGAACGAACCTAATACAGATGTTTTCTGGTCTCCACTTTCTGATGCCAATGAGTACATGCAGGCGTTAATATCAGCAGTTACAGCTATGAGAAAGGCTGATCCCAACTGCAATATTATTGCCCCGAATACTGCAGGTGTCGACATAAAATTTCTTAAATTGTGTTTAGAGCAGGGGCTGTTAAACCAGATTGATGCCGTTAGTGTGCATGGATATTGTGAAGTTCCCGAGCAAAATTTTATACGATATTTGCAGCTTAAGAGTCTGGTTAGCGGCTACTCCGCTAAGCTTGACAAGCCGATGTTCTTTGTAACGAGTGAGATGGGTTTCCCTCAGTTACTTCCTACGCCGGTGGGTGGTATAATGCGTACCGAGGATAAACAAGCTGCTTTGATAATACGTTCAATACTTGTCGATATTGTGGCTGGTATGCCAATGCATATTGTTTATACAAATCTGGAATATGAAAATCCGCAGGAATCGTCTGAGGCAAGCTATGGAGTAATTACGCACGAGCGTAAGCCGAAAGCTGCATATTATGCAATTAAGACTCTGACAGAGCAGCTTGCCGGTATGAAGTTTTGTGATACTCTTTCGGCAGGCAGTGTGGATGCGTGGCAGCGATTTGTTGATGACTACGTGCTCGTATTTGAAAATGATGAAAAGGTAACTATAGTAACGTGGACTACATCTGCCGAACATATCTCAGCTGTTCAAATACCAGGTATTCCAATAAATATGCAGGACATGAAAGGAAAAGAGAAAGTTGTACCAACTGCGATGATAACAGACTATGGACTGCATCCAGGATTTGGACGGAAAATGATGATAAAGCTAACTGAAGAACCGCTTTATATACAATTTAAAAAATCGGATATTGATAAAAAATAAGTTTTATTTAAATTGCTAATATTGAACCGAACAAATGAGCCGATTCATATCGAGGCGAAAGCAGGTTATCAATAATTGAAAGGTTTTTACTGTGCAAAAAAGCATATACCCGTATCTCACAGACCCGCGAACTTACAGTGATTTTGACAGGCGATGTGTAAAAGTTCCCTCTTGGCAGACTTTTGACGACAAAACGCAGTTTATGACCTTACGGCTCTTTGCCGAGAAAGATAGGCAACTGCTGAATTTTAAGGGAGATTTAGATTTATACACAAAACAATTCCCGCTCGGCAATGTTATTTGGCCTTTCTTTAGGACGTTATATGCAGATAATTTTAAAGATTTTGTTGAGGAAATCAAAAAAAGAAAACTATACTTATTCGATGTTTGGGGGCACGTTCCCGGAACTGAGACCGATCCTGGAATGCGGGGCGGGAGCCACTTTATTCCGCCGTCTGGCTGTGTTGAATACCTTGAAGAAGCTTTAGGTGAATTTTTTCTTGGCATCGACAATGGCGAACAAGATGGAAGATACATTGGCTTATATGCCGCACAGTGTTGTGCCGCATCTGACAGGCAAAAGGCATATTTGAATTTTCACCGTTTTTTTGAAGTGATGGGTAATGACCTTGGCAATAAACTCTCTGCTTTGATATCACTTACTTTTGGTCATTACTTCTTAAAAGAAGGTAACACCATGCTGCTCGGGGCAGAAACTGCACAGGGACTCATAAGCTCACAAATATTCTACTCTTTCATACGCGGGGCAGGCAAACAATATGGTGTTTTGTGGTTTGGTAATGCTTCGGTATGGAGCAGATGGGGTTATAAAAATTATAGTGTTGAAAAAGATCAAAAGTACGAAGATCCTTCCAGCGGAGATAGCTACAGTATGGGCCCATGGTGTGGGACATCCTTATCACTGTTGAGGCGATTATTGTATTCACATTATTTGTACAACTGCGCAATAATTGGTTTTGAACAAAGTTGGATGCTTGGTGAAAATACAGAAAAAAGAATTCTTTGCGAACCTGTACCATTGGAGTATGCACCTGAAACCCGTGTTTTAAGTCCAATTGGCAAAATTCAGGCCGGAGCGGTTAAGTTTGTGGACAAATACGGCGTGCCGGGTGTGATGTATGCACCGCTGGGATTATTGTTTGATTTCTACTCAGGTTGGACGGTACCCAGGCATCTTTATGTAGAGAAATTATATCAGGTCTGGGGTAATGTGCCTTATTCGCATGGTGATTACCTGTCTCATAATGTGTTCTCTCTCGTTTATCCGGGATATGAAGATTCTTCTTATTATCGCGATGAAAGGGGCTATATGAGCCCAACACCGTTTGGTGATATTGCCGAAGTGATTTTTAGCGATGCCCATTTGCAATCTCTATCTAAGTATTCGACAATTATTATCTCTACGGATATTAGTGCTTCGCAAGAACTTAAAGATAAATTGCAACGTTTTATTGAAAGCGGCAAAAGGGTAGTAATAAGTGCTGGAAACCTATTGAAATTTAAAGATGGTCTGTGTGGTGTAATGGTTAATGAACAAATTTTGCAGGTTCAAAAGAGTCAAGCTGTAACCGTTCATGAACAAACTGTACAGGAAGATTACAATTTTAATATCCGCAGTCTCTCAACGGATAATTGCGATGTTATTGCCGATTGTGCTGGAATTCCGTTGGTTGTCGAAAAACACTACGGCAAGGGCATCATGACTGTTGTGTTGTCGGACTATGGTCTGGCACAAGATGCTGTTGAGAATAGCGGCGATGGTTCCTTTAATGGCAGAACTCTTGAGCAACCTCTGGTAAACCCGTATCCGCTACTCAAGCATGTCAAAATGGTTTTTGAAAGCATACTGGAAGAATTAAAGCTTTTTGATGTGAGCAATACAGAACTATGCTTTATCGTATGCAGGCGAGACAAACTTAATTATAGAATAGGAATTTTTAATAATTCTCTTAATCCGCAATCGTTTAAGATTAACAGTTTTATTGGCCAAATAGAAAAATTAAAAGAACTCGAAATAAATGATAACGAACATCATGAACCCGGTTATTTGCCTGCTGGATTTTCAGTAGAAGCTATCTGTTCTGATACAAACAGTGTAATATCCGGAATGAATGTAAGACTTTTTGATATTACACTCAGAGATGAGCAACTACACCTGCTCCCTTCTCCAACCCCCTTAGAAGCTTCAGGCAAACTATATTTATCGGTTCAAAACGATAGGACTCTAAAAGAGCAAATACTACTGCGTGAAACATTCTTTGAGCACTTCTGCGGCATTAAGGTTGATTGGAAATATTTTGCGGACAAAGCAGTTGAATTTACCAAGGAAGAAGCGTTGTGGCTTAAACGTCAAAAAGTTGATATTATTGTTGATTTTTCTTCCAATATGAACTTTTATCCAGATTTGACTTTGGTTGACAATATTAAAACCAGATATGAACATACACTTACAAAAATATCACACGTTTTTGATTTAATGGCACATTGCAATGCGTCAAATGCTTTGTTTTCGCTGCATCGCAAACCCCAAAATAGGATGACCGATGAATTAATATCACAGCGCCTTGCGGAAAATGTCAGGCAACTTTGTGATATGGCTATGGACAAAGGAATAAACATCCATCTGCAATGTCACCCATATAAATACTATGGATATTTGCAACAGATGTCAGATTTTATAAACCATCTTAATATTGAGAATCTTTACTTAGCCGTTAATACTTCTCATACGATTATGATGGAGAAAGAAACTCCGGCAATAATACCGTCCAATGCAAAGCTTAACTTGCTATTGATATCATCACCAATTAGAGATATACATTGCCAGATGTATGATGTGCATTTACCGGTTTCTTCAGGCAGTTTTTCTGAGGAGATAAAAAAACTTATTGCATCTGTCGGTACTGATGCAAAAGTTGTGTTGGACGGTTGTTATAAAAATCAAGACGAAGAATATGCCGACATAAAATGGGTAAACACTCAAACGCTAAACAGCGGATTTTAACAGCGGAGCTAAACTGATTTAGTTTCGCAAATTTTAATCTGAACTGCACCTTTAATGTGGTGTAACGTAAATTGAAAATTTAAGAAGTGGGTATTTTGATATTGGGTATATTGCCCAATATTAATAGCTGTTAACGGTTATATAAGCGAAAGAATACAAATGAAATTTCAATATAATAGACCCATGGGAATCCCATTTTTTCTCATCTTACTCACCGGAAATCTCCTGGTTTTATTTTCGTTTGCTGCCACATATGCAGCCAGCGAGTCAGTTCGTCTGCCTGACGGAACACTATTTCACATGTGGGAAGTCTCGCCCAAGTTTACACGCACGTTCCATGTGGCCCAGCAGCACCAGGCGGCAGCAGACGACAATCCCGGTACTGAGAATCGCCCTTGGAAAACAATCGCCAAAGCGGCTGCTACGCTTCAACCCGGCGAGCGGGTCATAATTCATCGTGGCATCTATCGCGAGTGGGTTCGCCCAGCACGCGGAGGCACAGGGCCGGACCGAATGATTTCCTACGAAGCTGCGCCGAACGAGGAAGTCGTTATTAAAGGCTCAGATGTTTGGAAGCCATGTTGGGAAAAGAACACCGAGCTGCTGTCGGGCCAAACTTCTGTTTCCTGGCAGTTAATAGACAAACGGTGGCAGGCGACGTACCCAAAAACATCTCCCACTGTCGCAATCTGGAAAACAGAGCTTAGCGGACAAATGTTCGAAGGCGCCAATCCATTTTGTCTACAGAACTGGCCGCATCTGAGTAACCCTGGATGGAAGGTAGATTTACTCCCCACCTTTGAACTGCGGCGAGGCCAGATATTCATGGACGGAAAACCACTGTTACAGGTAGGAGATGCAAGTTTGCTTAGGGATGAAAACGTAAGCTTCTGGGTCGAGGACAATGGCATGACCATATATCTCCGCCTGCCCGATCCAAACGACGACCCAAACATCCATACATGGGAGATTACCACGCGAGAACAGGTGTTTGCACCGAAGACGGAATATTTAGGCTATATCCGCGTGAAGGGTCTGCATATGCTTCACGCTGCAAACGGTGTACCAATTCCGAAACCGCAACGTGGACTGATCAGTGCCATGCGAGGCCACCATTGGATAATTGAGGATTGCGAAATTGGATATGCCAACACGCTCGGAGCAGACATTGGAAATCAGTGGTGGTATCCTCCCAATGAGAGGTGGGATCCCTCCAGAACAACGTCAGGATTTCACATTTTTCGCCGCAACAATGTGCATGACTGCGGCATATCGGGTCTTTCAGCGTGGCACGGTATCGACAACGTGGGTCTGCTCATAGAGGATAACATATTCACAAACTGCAGTTGGATGCCGGTAACCGAGCACTGGGAATCAGCGGGCGTAAAATTGCACCAACTGGTAAACTCTGTCATTCGGCGTAACATCATTCTCGACAGTAAATATGGTGGCTCATTGTGGGTGGATGGTTTCAACAAAAACATCCGTATCACACAGAATCTGCTGGCCAACGATCCGCCGAGAGATCTCCAATTAGGCCATCTCTTCGTCGAAGTCAGCCCCGGCCCGGTACTGGTGGACAACAATCTGTTAATCAATGGCGGTTACAACGCGGTGTACACCAACAACACCGGGGAGGTGCTGATGGTGCAAAATCTTTTCCTGAACGGTAGTGACTATGCGATCAAGCTCTATGGCGACCATGGACGCAGCCCGGAACCTGCGGGATGGGAAAACAACCATTGCATTTTAGGCAACATATTCGCAGGCTTTGCCAAAGGAATTGTTGTGCCGAACCTCACAAGTCGAAGTAACTACAATTTATGGTCCGGACTGAATGTGAATCAAACCGATGCTTTCCAAGTAGAGAAGCCCCTTGCAACGCATAAAATTTACATAAATGGCGTTATGGCTGGTCAAACATCTATGTCTTGGCTGGCTTATCCGGGCAATCTCTTTAAAAACATGGGGGGTGATGCTGCGATAGGCTCACAGAACGGAGGCAATATTTTTCGTGGCGGTATTGATGATTTGCGGATTTATAAGACTGTTTTATCTGAGTCAGAGATTAGTTATTTGGCTGGCGGTGGTGGTCGTACAACAATTATTGCTGGTGCTAAGCCAAATGATGCCAATTTGATATCACATTATACTTTTGATACCAATTACAGCGATTCTGGAACATTACCAAGAAATGGTAATGCGGTTGGCAGCGTTGTAATCGCAGCTGGTGGTCCAGATGGTAGTCCATGCTATCTTGACCTTAATGGTGGTTATGTTGATTTACCTGCTTATGATGGTCCAGGATGGTTGACAAGTGGTGTAACAATTACTGCATGGGTCAAAAAAGATGCCCCGGCATCAAATGGAGATATTTTCTCTTACGACTGGCCATCAAAAACTAACGGGAGCATTCAAATGAGGACGACAGCCTCTGGCATTAATGTTCAGTCCCTCGTGGAGGTGAATGCACCAAACGGTTCGTCTACTGCTGACCAGTGGTTCCATGTTGCCTGGGTCGCCAACCCAATCCAAATGGGAAAGGATTTTGCCGGGTGGAAGAACGCTGGACAAGACACTGACTCCGTATTGATTCCTCTGGAATTCCAGTTCGATATGCAGAAACTCGAATTGACTGTGAAAGCAACACCGGGGACAACTCTGCCGCTCTTTGAGAATGCTTTTTGGCCCACAGTCCCCGAAGTTGCACCGTTTGTGGAATTGCTCACCGAAGATTTTTATGGCCAACAGCGCACCACTGACAAGTTGGTCATTGGTCCATTTATTAAACTGTCGGTTGACGGCACCCCTATGCGGGTGGACCCTCGCAAAACCAACCCGAAATAAGATATATCGAGGACGCTAATTATGAGAAGGAATATCTTTGAACAAGGCAAATGGATGTGCAGTAAAGGACATCAAAATAATCAATTTGTCCTATTTGCAAAGACATTGAATCTGCCGAAACCATGCAAGTCTGTATTTGTTCGCATATCAGCGTCATTTTATTATGAGCTTTTCATGAACGGTGAATTCGTTAACCGTGGACCCGTATATGGCGATCCTAAATGGTGTGGTTACGATGAATTCGAGCACACATTTGATCAAGAAACCAACACGATTGATATTTCTATTATCGTTCATCACTGTTCTGGCATAAAAATTTTGAGTACTCTTGATGCCCCATTGGGCTTAATAGCGGATTTCCGGATTGGAACTAAATGGTTTGGGACTAATGAATCATGGAGGTGCATTGATCTGGAAATGTGGAAGCAAAATGTTCCCGCACGAAATTGGGCATTAGGATATTGCGAAGACTATGATGCGAATTTAGAACCTTTGGGATGGCAGGAAAAGGTGTTTGCTCCAGGCGTTATTTCATCTTGGCAAAACGCTGTTCTTGTAGAGAACGCTGATTTGATATGGTCGGGTTATCAGGCAAGAATTACGCCTTATTTGGAAAGAAAATTTATACAACCTGTTGCTTTTAAAACTTTTGTTGCAGCAAGTAAAGGTGCTGAATGTATTGGAGACGTTTCAAAATATTGTGACGAAGAAAAGCTGGATCAGATTACTGATTTCAATGCCTTTAATATTGATGCACTAAACAAACAAATCAGTAGTGCAAATGCTGTTACATTTGACCTTGGCAAAGAATATATCGGGTTTTATGAGTTTGATATTGATGCACAGGAAGCGGTTATAGTTGAAATATCAGGGGCTGAACGATTGAAAAATGGCCGTCCATTTATTGCTATGCGCGGAGATCACTATTCTGTTAGATATAAAACACACCAAGGCAGACAAAAATTCAAACCATTTTTCTGGAGCGGATTCAGATATTTGCATTTAATTATTCGAGGGCAAGCCTCAAAAATAAGAATCAACCGCATTGGCTGTTTGTCAAAAGGAGCTCCGCTAAACCCGCGTCACTCATTTAAAACAGAAGACAAGACATTGGGCCGGGTTTTTGAATTATGCCAGCATACTTTGGAAATTTGTGGCCAGGAGCACCTCATTGACTGCCCAACGCGAGAACAACTTCAGTATTGGGCTGATGCGGTATTTATCGCCCAGAGCTTGTGGAAAGGCTTTCAGGAAGAATCGTATCTTAGGTGGTATCTTGAATGTTTTTTGCATGTGCCTTTCAAATCTGACGGACAAATATCAAGTGTCTATCCTGGCGACCATGACGGCTGGACTCTCCTCGATTATCCCTTGACACCTGTGATGGTTGGTCAGCGCTTTTACAAAGCAAACACAGGTCAATTTTACAAACCAGTCGAGACTTTCCAGAAGGCACTTAAGCTAAAACAATGGTATGACAACAATATCAATAAAAAGGGGTTGCTTGACCCGGGTTTTGAAGTAGATGAGGGGCGACGGCTGCGAAATTATATTGACCATCCCGGTATAGGCTGGTTTAAATTTGCTCATCCAGGTATTGACCGTAAAGGAATAAGCTGTCCGCTTAATATATTCTATTGCGGCTTCGTACAGACTCTGTCAGAAATTGCTGCACATATCCAAAGCCCACATTACGAGCAGCTCAAGAGCCAGTCCGAAAAGCTTGCCTGTACCATAAAAGAAGAATTTTTAGTCCATAATTTTTTTCATGATGCTAAAGATAAAGGATGCCTTTCAGATGGGACATCTTGGCAAACAAACTCTTTGGCTGTGTATTTTGATATTGTTGGCGGCAATGAAGCTGCCAGTGTAATGAAACATATGCTGGATGGTTATGACCATCTTTGCAGGTGTACTCCTTTGTTTCACTTTTATTTTTTATATGCTTTGCGAAAAACCGGACTTGAGCAGGAAGCTTTTGAATTGATTAAACGCGAATGGGCACTGATGCTTGAACGAGGTGCAACTACCGCATGGGAAACATTTAGTGGTCACGAAGACGAGAGTCTGTGCCATCCAAGCGCAACTCCGCCATTTTTATTTCTTGTCGAAAAGGTGCCGGTCAGCCATCTGAAAATCTAATCTTAACCTAAGTTCCATAGTAATAGGTGTAATCCGGTGTATTTTAAGCTTTGGCTTTGGAAGCCTTGAAAAGGAAATATGTTAGAGTATCAAATAAAAGTGAAAACAGAAGTATGTCCAATTAAGAAGCCAACGAAAAGCTTCAATTTTGGGAATGGCCCATCAACAGGTCTGGATCAAACAGCTTTAGGCAAAATACAAACTGGATTAGCTAAATCGGACATAGTCATATCAGAATCCGAAATGAAAGTTCTTCGTGAGCTTGCGTTACAGGTAGCTGAAATTGCTGCCAGTTCAAAAATGGCCAGAACACGGGAACTTTGGACGAAACTTAATAATCTTGAAAGAGTACGGCCGGTTATCTTGTGTGATCCAGAGAATGGATGGAACGAAATAATCACTGAAGCACAAATGAAATGCCAAGGCAAATTGGCTCGCCGCTGGGAGATGAATTTTCGTAAAGAGATTTTCTGGGGCGAATATATGGGTGATGACAAGCCTGTTGAACCATATTTTGATGTGCCTTATACCGCCTCTCCAGACGGCTGGGGATTGAAAACAGTTTTTCATAAAACCGAAACTGCAGGCTCTTTTAGTTGGGAAAATCCGATCAAGGATTATGCAACCGACCTTGGTAAGCTGCATAGCCCTAAAATAGAAATTGATTGGGAAACCACAAATGGCTGTATGAAACTTGCCCACGAACTTTTTGATAGCATTTTGCATGTGCGGCTTAAAGGCATTTGGTGGTGGTCGTTGGGACTCACATTGCCTGCCGCAATGCTCAGAGGCCTTACAAATCTGTTCTATGATTTTATCGAAAACCCTGTTGCTGTGAAAGAATTGCTTGCCATAATATCCAAAGGACAAATGGACAAATTGGATTATCTTGAAAAGCACAATCTGCTCAGTTTGAATAATGATGGCACATATGTTGGTTCTGGTGGATATGGCTTCTCCGAGCAGCTTCCTCATGCTGATTTTGATGGAATCGTAAGATGCAGAGATATGTGGGGATTTGCTGAAAGCCAGGAAACTGTACAGGTTTCGCCGCAGATGTACGAAGAATTCGTTTTCCCGTATGAGAAACCGATTCTGGACAGATTTGGTTTAAACTGTTATGGTTGTTGCGAGCCACTGGAAAAACGCTGGAATGCAGTGAGAAATCATGCTAATTTAAGGCGCGTGTCGTGTTCGCCTTGGGCAAATTTGGAACAAATGGCCCGGAACCTTGGAAATAATTACATTTGCTCCATTAAGGTAAATCCAGTTGCTATCGCTTCTCCTGAAATTGATAGAGAAGCTATAAGAGCGGAATTGCGAAGAGCACTTGAACTGACAAAGGGGTGTGTTGTTGAAGTAATTATGAAAGATAATCATACCATAGGTAATCAACCAGGAAATGTTGTAGAGTGGTGCAGAATTACTAAAGAAGAGGCTCAGAGAGTGAGTAATTAATGTCTCGCAAATCACTGAAATTTAACTTCCGCGATGCTGCTGTTTTTGCTTCTGATATTTTCCAAGGAGCGGATTGTTGACATTGCATTTATTAGACTGTCGCATAATTTTCATTTATGCAGCGGCTGTCTTTGTAATAGTGTATGTCTTCTGCCCAAATAAGACAGTAAAGCGGTGTGCATCAATGAAAGAGATTTTTCATTACTATGGAGTTTTGTGATGAATTATAGACCTAATCAAAAAGAGTTCAAGCTTTGGGATACATGGCTTTTTAAGGAAGAATCCGAGGGTGTGTTTCATCTTTTCTTTCTTGCCAACAGGCCAAAACCGCCAAACGCTCCTTGGCATTGGGTGGGGCACGTGGTCAGTGAAGACCTTGTTGATTGGCGGGAATGTGAGCCGATAAAGGTGAATTGTTCTGAAGATACTTACGATGTAGGTGTTATAGGTACAGGTATGGTGATGGAAGTGGGCACTTCGAATTATGTGATGAGTCTTACCTTTAACCTGGAGAGTGAAAGACAATCCATTGGTTTTCTGGAAAGCAAAGATCTATACCATTGGGGGAAGAAATGGGCAGAACCGAAAATTTTTGCAGATGGCAAGTTCTACGAGGACGATACTTGTGGAGCGTTTGTAAAGAGCCCTGCTTTTCGTGATGCTTTTCTGCTGAAACGTGGTAGCAGGTATGAAGCTTTGATTGCCGCCCAGGCAAAAGGTTATCATGGTATTTGCAGGGCGGTTGTGGCGAGGTATACGAGTGAGGATATGAAGTTCTGGAAGGCATCGGAGCCACTGATTGGGCCGGGGGTTACAATGCTTATGGAGGTGCCGGAGTACTTTGAGTTAGGTGGAAACCATTTTCTGATTTGGTCGAGCTTTTCAGGTCTGGGATTTAGGATAGATACTCCTGTTCGAAAGATGTGTGCGGGTACGTTCTATGCGGTTGCTAATCGGTATGAAGGCCCTTATAGATGTCCGGCGGATAATTTGCTTATCGGCGCAGGTGAGCAGGAGACGAGGATGCAGAGTTATGTGGGCAGGGTGATCCGGCATGGTCAGGAATGCTTGTTGTATCATCACCTTGATGGTGAATATCCGTGTTTTGGTTTGCCTAAGCTTTTAAAATGTGAGAGCGATGGTAGTCTGAAATGTTGTTTGTGGAGCGGAGTAGAGAAGCTGTGGTATGAGAAAGTTAAAGTTCACATGGAGAGGGTGAAGGTTCAGGCTTTGCGAGAGCAACTGGGTTTGTGGAGTGTCTGCGGAGATAGTTTGACAATTGATGGTAGTGATTGTGTTACGACAGGTTTGCTTGATAGTGAGATTTTGACTGATATGCATTTGCGTCTCAAGGTTAGATTTGAGGGGTGTAGTCGATTTGCGGTTAGTGTCAGAGATTGTGGTATAGGTGCTAAGGATACGGCGCCGGCGATTCAGGCTGATGTGGCAAATGGCCTGTGGCAATTTGGTAGAATGTCTTACAACTGGTTTGGTATGATGCTACCTGTAGAAAATGTACGAATTGAGACGGAACTGAGGTGCGTGTATCAGATTGATATAATTGTGCGTGATGTTTATTTTGAGGCTTATCTTAATGGTGAATGGATTTTTACACGGAATATAGAGAGTTTTTCAAGGCAAGGGCAAGTGGGTATTACGGTAGAGGGTGGAAAAGTGATTGTGCAGGAATTGGAAGTTTTTAGACTTAAACCGATGTTATATGGTTTTTACAGGAGCAGTGAATGAGTTCTGATGCAAATGTTTGTGAATAGCTAATCAATATTGCATTAAAAAATATTAGTGACAATGAGTATGAAGGGTAACGAAAGAATGAATATGAAGGATAACAAAAAACAGATGAGCCTTATTAGCCATAATAATAAAAGAGAAGCACGATTTGATTCTGAATTTTATCATTCGTGGTTTAATGGGGATTTGCCATGTGCTATTCCGGCGTGTCGCCCCGGTTTTTGGTCGAAAACAATCGAGATATGGGAGAAAGAAGGACATTTAGCTTTCGGACAAGATCCGTGTGATAAAGTAGGCTTAGATGCACAATTGATGGCAGATTATTCATGTCCAATATTTTTAGGTTTGGCCCCGGCGTTTGACGTAGAAATTTTTGAACAAGATGATAATTACGTTGTCTTTCAAGATGATACGGGTGTAGTACAAAAGGCACTATTGGACGATTTCAAAAAAACTAAAGGCCATTTTGAAAATGCTGGAATGGCAAACAGCATGTCTCATTGGCTCAAACATCCTGTAAAAGACATACATTCTTGGAAGATAATATACGAACAGCGTTTTTGTCCAAATATGGAAAAGCGATTGTCCTCGGAATGGCGAGAAAAATTGAAAAGAATTGACAAAAATACCGTTCAAATACTTGAGAAGGGCGAAGTCGGTAATTGCCCTTTCTTGGGGACTTATGGGATGTTGCGGCATTTGATAGGGGCCGAACCTTTGATGTATATGTTTTATGATAATCCAGAGTTAATCCGTATAATACTTTCAGACATGCTAAAATTTTGGGTGACACTGTGGGGATCTTTTTTTGCCAAATATGGCAGTGTGGTTAGGCGTGTTCATTTTTTTGAAGACATGTGTTATAAAGTTGGTCCCCTTATTTCCCCTGATATTTTCAAGGAGTTTTTATCACCTATTTATACCGAGCTTATTGGCTTTTTTAAACAGAATGGTGTTTCTGTTCTTAGTGTTGATTCTGATGGGAATGCGATGACACTTATTCCTGAATTATTAAAATGCGGCGTTAATATGTTTCTTCCTTTAGAGGTTCAATCTGGCATGGATGCCGCTAAATGTCGTGAAGCTTTCCCTGAGTTATTTTTATTCGGCGGCATAGACAAGAGAGTACTTAGTCAAGGTCCGGTTGAAATCGACGAGGAACTTGAACGGCGTTTTATTACTGCTTATAAGAAAGGACGCTATTGGCCTATGTTGGATCATAGTATTCCGCCTATTCCATGGGAAAATTGGGCATATTTCGCTAAACAGTATAAACAACATTGTTCGCGATTGAGGGATGATATTTAGATGTTTGGGATAGTTTTTATGGATAGGTGTTTAAAATGAAAGAGTTTGAGAACCATCTTGTGGCAGGCGTTCGGGCAGTGGTTGAACATCTATTTGCCTGGATAAAAAATGTCGGCTATAAAAGAACTTGTTATCGAGGGTTAAGTTGTAACGGATTCGATTTGGGTTTGTATGCGATAGTGTATAACTGGAAAATGAGTTTTAGTTTATTGAAAGCGGTGCCCATTGTGAAAAGGTTTAAAATAGTAACGGCCCAAGGATTGGAAGTTGTCTGCCGAAAGTGGTCTTTTTTGGCAGTGAATTGGGGTGGCAAATGAGTTTGGGAAATGATGAAAAAGTACAATTAAGCACTGAAGTGGTCGCTTATTATGGAGATAGCAAGCTGCTGATACGCAATGCCTGTTGGCTCTTATTTGGCACGTTTGGGATGGGGATGGGACTGGGAGTGGCATCCAATCTTATACCTATTCACATGGACAAGATCGGAATGAACGCCACCCAGATAGCACTGGGGTGGTCCATAAATGGCTGGATCATTTCGGTGTTGATGATTTATATCGCATTTCGAAGCGACAATTGCCAACTAAAGTGGGGAAGACGTTTGCCTTTCCTGCTTTTATCTATACCTCCAGTTTGTGTGGCTCTCGCATATTTTCCTCATACTCATACTATTGTGACCTGCGTAATCGCATTTGCCGTTTATCGATTCTTTCTGAATTTCAAAGAGCAAACATATCCTTTTTTATCGTATGATATTGCGCCTAAACGGTACTGGGGCAGGATGTGGGCGCTGCAGATGGCCGGAGGAGCGCTTGGACTATGGCTGTCCAACGTGGTACTGATGCGCCTTGTGGATGTTTGGGGTGAAAAGCCGGTTTTCTACCTTGCCGCAGCGATGCTTGGCGGGCTGACACTGACAACAATATTCTTCCTGAAAGAACCGCCGATAAGGATCAAAGATCCACCTAAATTCAGTATAATAAGACAACTCAAAATTGGTTTCAATGATAAAAAGAACTGGCTGTTGTTTACCGGTTTCGGAATGGGGATATGTTCTACAATCACTATTCCGATTTTTATCGTCCTGCATGCTAAAAACAGTGTTCATTTGAATTCGACACAGATCGGCTGGGTCATGTCATGGATGATGGCTGCGCAGTTGGCAATATCTTTTCCAGCTGGGTGGCTCACCGATAAACTCGGCGCCCTCAAAACCGTATTCATCGGCTATGCTGCGTGTGTTATAGCCACTGTAATAGGGTATCCAGCCCATACCGCAACGCAATTAAGCGTCAGTGTGGTTTTTATGTCAACTGGGGGACTGATGATATATACGGCCCTGCTTATATTCCTGGTTGAAGGTGTTAACCGAGAAATACTGGCCTCTTTCAGTGCCTGTAACGGGATGTTTATGGCAGCTTTCAGCGCGACTATGCAGTTAGTTTGTGGGAAATTGATAGATATTACGGGCGGCAATTATGCTATAGCCATGCCGTTCGGGATTGCAATCGGAGCAGTAGGAATTCCAATGCTGATTTTTGTAAGTCGAATGAGAAAGAAGGCACTGCAGTCGATTGAGGCAGAAATTTCAAGCGTACCCAAAAACATACCTGCGATTGGTTGATCGCGAGAAATTACTGATCCCAGCGAATTGCCGTATACCCTTTATACGATATCCTGTTGTCCTGGATTTCCCAAGTAAATCCGTGCAAAAAAATAAGATTTTGATAGTATTCCGCAAAACCAGTTACATATAGGAGTATGTCAATGGAATCAGTCAATGTAGGCATTATAGGTTGTGGTCAGTTTTCCTCGTATCATATACGGGAATTGTGTAAGTTTCCGGATGTTCGTCTGGTGGCTGTGTGTAGCAGAAATAAAGAGAATGCTCTAAAAAGTGTCGAGTTGATTCACGAACATGGTAAAAAGCAGAGACCTGAGAAGATTGCTATCTATACGGATTATCATGAAATGGTACGTTTTCCCGCTATTGATGCTGTCACTGTGTGCACTCCTCCGCCTGCGCATGCTCAGCCCATGATAGCTGCGGCGAAAGCGGGTAAACATGTATTCTGTGAAGGCCCTATGGCGGTGGATCTTGAACAGTGCGATGCAATGATTGCAACAGCGCGATCACAAAGAATCAGGTTTACAGTTCAGCATACAAATCGATTCAATAAAAATGTTTACATGGCTAAAAAAACATTGAGCGATGGGCTGCTTGGAAAAGTTCTCATGGCGAAAATGGATTTTATAGCACCTAGTGGGCTGAGACCGGAAGATCACATAGCTCATGTCCATTGGAGACTAAGCAAGCAAGGTTCTGGCGGGGGAATATTATTTCATGCCGGTCGCTATGCCATTGATACTTTTCTCTGGTTGATGGGTGACGTACATGAAGTTTATGGTAAAATGGAGTCCTTTAGTCATGGGAGCGAAGTCGAAGACTGTGCCTCGGCAACTTTAAATTTTTCCAATGGCGCTATCGGCCAGATGTTTCTCATGGGTTTAGCGCCACCTGGAGTGCTACGCTCCCCCTTCTATCAAATCGAAATCCTGGCAACAAAGGCCGTTTTAACTGTTATACCCGAATGGTCGGTGAAATCGGATAATGAGGATTTTACATATGAACTTAACGAGAAGCTTTCGTTAGAAAGCTCCGGGCCATGTGACGGTTGGGCTAGTCAATTACGAGATTGGATAGATGCGATCAAAGCTGGTAAGGAGCCGCTATTTCCATGCGAATCATTTCGTTCTCAAGTAGAACTAGCTCGCGCATTGTATAAATCCGTGGCCATCAATGTGCCTGTACAGTTGCCGCTGCAGAAGGATGATTCCTTTTATTCTTTTTGAAAAGGATATCGAGAGATGCCTTGGCTTACTGGAAAACATTCATCACTGCACAAATTAGGCCATGGCGTACTATAAGCCAGTTCATAACCTATCAGATGGTCTGTTTTTAGTATCAAAAACGCGGTTTTCTGATGTTGTGAAATTCTTACCGGGAATTTATAGTTGATGTCAGACGATAGTCAACCCACTATAAAGTATATTTTTTTGAGAATGGAATTTAGAAATTATGAATAACAAACAATTGGCAATGGCAGTATTGAATTATAAGCAATATGACAGGTTGCCGATAGTTCATTTTGTTTTTTGGATGGAGACCCTTGAAAAATGGCATCACGAGGGACATCTTACATTCGAACAGGCACACAACTGGGCAGACGGTACGCCGATAGATAAGCAAATAGGGGAGAAACTCGGCTATTGGGATAAAAATTTCACTGAGTGTGAGGAAATCTATAAATTCAATTCTGTAAGGGATATTGAAATTCTTCACATGGTTAAATAGTGTGCACTCTTGATACCGAAAGGCAAGAGAAACAGAAAAAACAAATTAAATCCAAAGAAAGGACGATATTATGTTTACTCGACATTCAAGAGAACGAGTATTGGCGGCATTGGAGAGGCGGGCGTGTGATAGGGTACCGGTTGATTTTGGGGGGACAGTTTTGACTGGGGCACATGTGAGTATCGTGAGTAAACTGCGGGAGAGGCTTGGGCTTGGTGGTTTGAGAGTCAAGGTATCAGAGCCGGCACAGATGCTGGGAGAGGTTGGCGAGGATTTAGCGGCGATGCTAGAGACGGATATAGTCTCGTTAGATGGACCGACGAACGTGATGGGATTTCCACAGGAGAACTGGAAACCATGGCGGACTTTCGATGGGACGGATGTGCTTGTGCCGGAGCTTTTCAATACTGCCACGGCAGAGGATGGGAGCATTTACCAGTGGGCATGCGGAGATAGGAATTATTCGCCCAGCATGAGAATGCCAAGAGACGGATTCTACTTTGATTCGATCATCAGGCAAAAGCCGATCGAGGAAGATAAGCTTGACTACAGGGACAACTGCGAGGAGTTTACACTGCTCACGGATGAAACATTAAAAATATGGCAGCGGAATGCAGACGAGCTTTATGCGAGGACCAACAAAGCTATAGCGACGGTTTTTGGCGGGACAGGATTCGGTGATGTGTTCCTGGTGCCGGGACCTTTTCTAAAGAATCCCAGAGGCATTCGCGATATAGAGGAATGGTATATCAGCACAGTAAGCAGACGGGATTATATTCTGAACGTGTTCGATTATCAGGCGGATATCGCGATAAAGAATATCGAGCTTCTGTACCAGGCGGTGGGGGAGAAGGTGCAGTTAATATATATTTGTGGAACGGACCTTGCGACACAGCAAGGCTTATTCTGCAGTTTGGAAACATATCGAGAGCTTTACAAGCCTTTCCACAAGAGGATCAACGACTGGATCCACAGGAATACAAAATGGAAGACGATGAAGCATTCATGCGGTGCATGTGAACCGCTGATTGGTGATTTCATCGAGGCGGGATTTGACGCACTCAATCCCGTGCAGTGTTCAGCTGCAGGTATGGAGCCAGAGAAACTTGTTGCAAAGTACGGCAAGAAGATTACGTTCTGGGGAGGCGGGGTGGATACCCAAAAGACATTGCCGTTTGGCAGACCTGAGGAGGTATACGAGCAGGTCAAGGAAAGGGTAAAGGTATTGGGAAAAGAAAATGGTCTGATTTTCGCAGCGGTTCATAATATACAATGCGGTACGCCCATTGAGAATGTTCTGGCAATGTTCAAGGCGCTTAGAGAAGTGCGAGTAGGCTAATTATAAAATCTGAGATTGTGCTCTATAGAAAACATTAATTAACGGAAACCGGTCATGACGATAGTTGGTTGCATAACCAAACATTTAATGGAAATGCCAATTTAAAAGCGTAAAGATGCAGATATTACAGGGATTACAGAGTCATCAGGTATTGCAGCGGAACACAAAGAATGTTTGCCAGATATGCATCCGGGGTAAAGCTGCTGTGGCAGGTATTTTGCAGATGCGCGTTACAAAGAGCGGACGCTTGCTGCAAGGTTTCAATTATAAGCCAATTGCAAAGGTCGGCAATGGCGCCTTCTGCGTGTGGCTGACGGGTGTACCGGTAGGGGGGCCATACGCAATAAGTCTGCGGCTTGTCGAACCTGACGGCACTGCCCTTGGCAATGTGATGTTTGATGATATCCTTGTCGGCGATGTGTGGATACTGGCAGGACAGTCCAATATGGAAGGCATCGGCTACCTTAAGGATGCCGCAAGGCCACATTCGCAGACGCGGGCGTTTTATATGGATGACCACTGGGCTGTGGCAAAAGACCCAATACATCAATTGGATATTGCCATTGATAGTGTTCATACAGACATCAACGGCGGCCAGCCCTGCACAAGGGCAAAACATGTCGGTACAGGTCATGGTGTTGCTTTTGGCCGACAGATGCACGAATTTACAAATGTACCGCAGGGGCTTATCGCTTGTGCGCATGGCGGTACGAGCATGAGCCAGTGGGATCCGGCGATGAAGAAAAAAGGCAGCGCAAGTCTCTATGGCGCGATGCTGCGAAGATTTGTTAAAAATGGGTCAAACGTTGCAGGGGTAGTTTGGTATCAAGGCTGTTCCGAGGGGTTTGACGGTGTTTCACAGCTATACACAGGCCGGATGAAAAAATTTGTTGCGGCCATTCGTCGGGATTTTGCGAATGCCAGGCTGCCGTTTGTAATGGTGCAGATAGCGGGTGTGTACTATCCGTCATTTGAATCAAATGTTCGCCAAATAGCTGAAAATTGGAACAGTGTGCAGGAGCAGCAGCGAAAGTTGCCAGGCGTAATCGAAAGGCTGGCTGTTGTGCCTGCCATTGATCTTGCCTACGATGATTCGATTCATATCAGCGGGGCCGACCAGCAGAGGCTCGGCAGGAGGCTTGCCGAGGCGATGGCGGTTCTTATCGGTGGCCGAAAGTTCGGCAATAAACCTATCGAATTGCAATCTGTTAGAACAGTTCATAACAAGCTCTCGGGTGCTATCGATATCGAGGTGCGTTTCGCCAATGTTGCCGGCTGTCTTAAGGCCGCGGGTAAACCGCAGGGTTTTTACCTTGTCGATTCAGAGGGTAGAGTTTTAGAGTGTATTTATCGTATTGACCTTGTAGACAGTTGTGCGATATTGCGTACAAACCAGACACAAATTTCCCAAACACTGTCGCTTCATTATGGCTTTGGCCTGATTCCCTACTGCAACATTGTGGACGAGGCCGGGCGTTCTATGCCGGTTTTCGGTCCCGTCAAATGCAAATGAATAGTTGATTGAGTATGATAATCAGATTTTTTTATAGCACTGGGTGTGGCAGTTGGGTAGGTTTACCGGGCTGGCCGTAGTTTGACTTGTGTTAAATCTGATTAGCGACAATTGTTCTTACCGGGAATTTTGGATGATATGGCCACTACGCCGTTGGTGTATAATGCAGCCGTTCAAAAAAAGTATAGGCATAACGCTGCCGCTATATGCGAGTTAGTGGAGTTGTTGTTCGCATCCTGGCAACAAGGTGCCTTTGCACGCTTAAATCTTCGTAATCAGTCATGTGCCGACGCATAGTTTTGTAAAGTATGAAGTAAGAAAGTTTTGCTAATTTTGATTTGCATCACGATACAGATATGTGCACTGATTCGCTGCATCAAATTTCATGCAATGCCCATGAAAGAGAGTTTATATTGCTCTCTGTTGCATTCGCATTTAAGTACACGGCCTCGTAAATTTATGCATTCTGTGGAGTTGAGAAATTTATTTATTTGCATATTCCGCACAATACAGTTACGTGCAATATTTTGCTGCATTAAATTCTGCAATATTGATAGAAAAAACATATCATTTTTGCCCATGAAATTCCATCCAAATGATGGTGGTTCCCACACTCATTTTTTATCACATTTTGAGTTAGGCCACATGTTTAGGATTTGGGGTACTCGGCGTTGTACTCTCGATGATCGCACTTTTAAAATGATCTTCTGTTACCTGCAAGTAATGTTTGGCCGCCACCAACTGACTGTTACCAAGCCATACGCAAACGACATGCAGTGGGAATTTCTCCGTCAACTCTGTCTCCCTGCTGCTGCGTAAATTCTGAAACAGCTTTGGCCAAGGTTTCAATTGTGCCTTGCAGATTATTCGCTTGAAGCATGTCCGCAGATTAGTGTTTTTCTTGCGGCATAATGTTATGACGTACCCCGACTTGTCACGCGCCTGATTAAATGCCTCCAGTAAGTAAGGGCGCAATTCCGGAAAAATCGGAATCTGCCTCATATCCTTGCCCTGATAACGCTCAGTCTTAGGGCTGTGTACGGTGATGCGTCCACGTTCCCAATTCACATCTGTCCACTTGAGGGTCAAAAGCTCGGATGGGCATCGCATACCGCCGTATCGGCACAATGCAAAAATAGCGCGCCATTGCAAATTTGGGCAAGCATCCATTACTTTATTTGCCTCTTCAATGGTGATAAAATACATTCTTGAGGGGTTCGCCTGAACGACGACTTTTATACCATCAAACGTAACTTTCCGGCCAACTGCATCTTGCGAGGTTCTTTGAAAAGTTGATAATCGGCTCATAGTGTTATTCGGAGATATAATTATGAGCGAAAC
>MHXU01000178.1 GCA_001824555.1 Planctomycetes bacterium GWC2_45_44 | reverse complement strand
AAACTCTGTGGCTGAATTAAAAAATAAAAATTTAGAATGGATTTGAGAAATGGCGAATTTTTACAAAGATAACGACGACATTCAGTTTTTGTTTAAGCATATTGATATGGCCGGGGCTGCCGAGCTTATGGAAGAGGGCTTCAAATTCGCCAAAGAATTTGATTACGCTCCCGCTGATGCCGCCGAGGCGATTGAAAATTACGACCTTGTGCTTGATTCTGTCGGCAAATTGAGCGGAGATTTTATCGCTCCGCGTTCCGAAGGCATCGACAGGCAGGGCAGCACACTTAACGAAGACGGCACGGTAAGCTACGCCGACGGCATAAGAGAATCGCTCGATATGCTCGCAAAGGCTCACGTTATGGGTTCGACTCTCCCGCACAGATTCGGCGGATTGAACTTCCCGAACGTCGCACACTCGATTTCCATCGAAATGGTCTCTCGTGCCGATGCGTCGCTGATGAACCTGTTCGGTTTGCAGGGCATCGCCGAGACTATCAACTTTTTTGCTTCCGAAGAAATTAAACAGAAATATCTGCACGATTTCGCCAATGGCAAAATAACCGGCGCAATGGTACTAACCGAGCCGGACGCAGGCAGCGATTTGCAGATATGCAAACTGCGGGCTTTTCAGGGCGATGACGGCAACTGGTATCTGCATGGCGTAAAACGCTTCATTACCAACGGCTGCGGCGAAGTGCTGCTGGTGCTTGCCAGAAGCGAACCTGACAGAGCGGGCGGTCTTGGTTTGAGCCTTTTCTCCTGCGACAGAGGCCCGACCGTTCACGTCAGAAGAATTGAAGACAAACTCGGCATTCACGGCTCGCCTACCTGCGAACTGTTCTTCGATAATACGCCCTGCGAACTTATCGGCGAACGAAGACGAGGCCTTGCTCCTTATGTAATGACTCTTATGAACGGCGCAAGACTCGGCATTTCCGCACAGGGACTTGGCATCGGCGAAGCGGCTTTCAGAGTTGCCCGCGATTATGCCGCAAGCAGAAAACAGTTCGGCGCAGCTATCGAAAAACTGCCCGCCGTTCGCGATTTGGTTATTGATATGAAAATGGATGTCGAACAGGCTCGAACGCTGCTCTATGAAACAAGCAGGGTGGTTGACTTCGATATAGGCTATACGAAGATTCTCGAACCGACCCCGCCTGCCGATAAGGAAGAATTTAAAAGGGTAAAAGAGCTTTCACGCCGCTACGGCAGATATGCCGGTATGCTAACCCCGATGACAAAATATCTAAGCTCCGAAATGGCCAACAGAGTGGCTTATAACGCCATTCAGGTGCTCGGCGGGAGCGGATTTATGCGCGATTATCCCTGCGAAAGATATGCAAGAGACGCTCGAATCACAACCATTTACGAAGGCACGAGCCAGTTGCAGGTCGTCGCCGCCGTTCGCGGAGTTTGCAGCGGAACTGCCGAAAAATATATCGACGAACTTGCCGCTATGCAATATGAGCCGCAGGTGAACGATTTGCTCGCTCTCCTCAAAGAGCAAACCGCTCTGCTGTTCAAAGCCGTCGCCTATGTCAAGGAAACAGGCGTTGATTATATGGATTTAGTCGGCAGGGGACTTGTTGATGTCGCAATAAACATTATTTGCGGCTATTTGTTCTGCTCGCAGGCAAGCAGCAAGGTTGATATTCAGACCGAAATGGCCGGCGGCGAAAAAACAAGTATGAAAAAACGCAAGGAACTCCTCGCACGCAGATATATCACAAAGAACAATCCGTTTATCAAAGCGACAGTCGAAAATATCCTTACCGGCAACAGGTCAACGTTCGAGCAATACGAAACGCTGGCAGGGGCTGTACCGCAGGAGAAATAAACGTGTCGCTCAAGGCTCTCATTTTCGATTTTGACGGGGTTATAGCAGATTCCGAGCCTTGTCATCTGTCTGCTTTTAATCAGACCTTTGCCGAGTTTGGCATCGAGCTTGACCCTGTGGCGTATTACGAAAAATATCTGGGCTGTACCGATTACGAATTAATTGAAGATGTTCAGCGGGATTACAAAGCCGACTTCAAAGGTCGAACTGCTAAACAGCTTGCCGAACAAAAAACCGAGATTTTTCACGAACTCATCGGCGCTGGCCGCAGCATTATCGATGGCATTATTGAGTTTGTAGCTGAACTGAAAAAAAACAATATCAGAATAGCCGTTAATTCCGGCGCGACCGCCGCTGATATCGAGCTTATGCTCAAAGGTACGAAAATTGAAAAAGCTTTTGAGGTTATCGTTACCGCTGATGACATTGAAAAAGGCAAACCAGACCCCCAGGGTTATCTGCTTACGCTGAAAAAACTCAATGATAATTCTAAAGATAAAATTTCCGCCGGCGACTGTGCCGTCATTGAGGATTCAAAATGGGGAATCATCGCCGCCCAAAAAGCCGGTATGCGTACCATCGGCATAACCAACAGTTACCCCGCCAAAGAATTACTCGGCTCGGATTTAATTATCGACTCCGTCCGCCACCTGACAATCTCCGCCCTGCACAAACTCTGCTCTTGATTTTTGAATCAGAGCCGCGACAGCCTGTCCGCCATAGCTTCAGCGACGGCGGATAATGGAGCGGTCATTCTTCTGTTGGTTTAGCCCTGCCATCTTGTATGGCAGGGTTCATGTCATTGCCAGGCCGCAACGTGTAGGGTGAACAGATTTTCTGTCCACGCGTTTTAAGTTTTGTAGGGTGGGCTCTTTTGTCGCGGCGTAGCGCAGCGAAGACGGAAGCCCACGCTGTCTTTTGTCATTCCTGCGACCTGTTGCGTTGAAGCATTGTGAAGACGGAAGGCGGGAATCTCTTCCTTCAAATCTTAAATCTGCACCAAATTATTATTCGTGTCTCAAATCAAAGACGGTTTCTTCTCCAAAAGCCCATTTTTGGATTAAATGTCCTTTTTCCTCATCATAGCGTACTTTATCGGGAAGCATATCTCTTGCTTTTTTTGGATCTGTTTTTACGGCGTTTTCATAATATTTTCGAAGCAATTCAAATAATTTTGTATTAACAAAATTCGCTCCACATTCTTCTCTCGTAACTTGCAAGCCTATTAGGTTAATCCAGAGACGCGTTAACGCTGGATAATAAAGTTCCTTCAAATTATCTTCAAACTTTTTTAATAGATGAATGTTAAGTCGCTTTTGTACTTCTACAATTGTCTTGGACTCCTGACTTTTTGAAACAGGATACACCTCCATCCATAAAGTAATCGCAAGCATTCGTATATCTTCGTCTTTTGAATAAGCCGTAGAAAGACTTTCTAATAAGTCATATATACCTTTTGCCACAATACCATAAATAGAACCATCATTTAAATAGTTATATGTTTTTTCATCAAATCTGTGTTCTTTAATATTATTCTCACTTTCAGATAAAAGCTCTATAATCCTTTTCAATCCCCATGCAATCTCACACAAATTTTTATAGAGCGGTGAATCATATACTTCTTTATCTGACAATTTGTCTAACCTCCAACACTGGGATTGTGCTATATTTGCTGCCACATCAAATCCGCAAGAGAGGCTTGGACGATGCCCTTTTCCGCAACCGGAAGCAATATGAGCTTTTGTCGATACTTTAAGCACCTCCATATACTTTTTTACTTTCCATGTTTCAAGATTATCATCCCAATGATTCCAAGCTTGCAAAAGCCGAAAACCACTTTCTACTAGTTCACAATCACCAAAAAGAAGGTTGGTAAAAGTCTTAAAATGGCCGAGTCCAAAATAATCTTCTTCTCTGTATAATATAGAATTTTTGTTTAGAAAAGCCTGGCGGACTAACTGTTGAACTAATGAGTAACCACCAGAAAAATATAATCTTTGTTCTTTTATTTGTTGAAATATTTCGGTTGCAGTCCCGGGAACATAACAAACTATTATTTGGCAAAGCTTTTCATCTGACCATACATCAAGTAATCTTAAAGCGCATTTTGTATATTCAGAAGTTTCATTTTTATTTATTAGGTCGTTGTGCCGATTATATTCATTACAAGCTTTAATAACATTCTTTATACTGCTATAAATTTCGTCATTGGATAGTATCCTAAAATCATTCTCATCGCCTTTTGCTATAATAGAAGTGCAATATTCCAAATAAAATTTATAGTTTCTCTTGTTAAATTTTACTGGACGACTTACTTTCCATAAAAACATAATTGCGCCAAAAACGAAAAGTGAACCCGCAATGATTTCCCAAAAAACCGGATATCCTAAAAAAGGTAAAGCAGTACCAGGAATAAAAGGAAGAATAGCTGCTATGAATACAAACAAAATTGCTATTAAAAACAAAATATATAGTCTGTTTTTTCTAAAGAATCCGATAGATAAACGAAATTCAATAATCGGTTTTATTAACTGGGTAAGAGCTAAAAAAAGCGCTATAGCCGAGATAACATTTCCGATAGAGAAATATATTTTAGGAGATGCAGGATTATAAGTATCTTGCTTCATCTCTGTACGGGCGATATGAATAGCCTTATCTGTTACCGCAGATATTTGCGGGACAGGAGGTGGTGTTTGCGAGTTGACAGTAATTTGGCTGTATGTTGGCTGAACATCTTTTGTAGAGTTGTTTGGTTCGTCCGTCAACTTAGCTGTCGGGGCAATGGGTGTATTGGATTTCTGTACACAACCTGCTGGTAATATAGCAAATATGCAACAGGCAACGATTGCTATAAGTGTTGAACATAAAGACATAATTGATTTCCTGCTGCTCTCGTTTTTAGTTTTCAAAACATTTTTCCTGATAACCGATAACTGCTCCCTGATAACGGTCATATTCTACTCTTTTTCTTTTCAACCTCAACCCAAATTGTCCGCTTAATAAAAAATCTGCGTCTAAAAAAGTCGAACTCCTGTCGCCTATCGGCGACACTGCTCATTCTGTCTACTGAATTCTGTATCCTGAATTCTCTTTTAAAAACTTCTCAAAAACTCATCAAAACTGATAAAAACTCGACGATTTTTGACAAAAACCGTTCAAAAGTGAGCGAAAACTTATCAAAATTTTACAAAATTTTACAAAATTTGCAATTTACTTGCGCGTTTGGCTGAAAAAACCGCCATAAGTCCTTATTTTACGTTCCACCTGACAACGTAAATAAAGGATTTACGCGCATAAAAAAAGCCCCCGAATTATCGGGGGCTTAAAATTAAAGGTTTTTATCCCTTTACCTCGGCAGGCTCGTTTTTGTCCGATTCATCTAAAGAACAAGGGTCAGCTACCTTTCGGTACCCCAGCGCCTTGACTACTTCCAAAATCTCCGTCCACGAGGGGAACGGCCGATTATTCAATTTTTTATATTCATCAACAGCCATCAAAAAACTAAACTGCTCATCTGTAAGCTGGCCTTCTTCTGCTGAACGTCTGTCATCGGAACGTCGTTTGCCCGGCCCGCGTCTGCGGTCAAGGCCGAGCCGTCTGTCAACAACTTCGCCTCGTCCGCCTTTTCTGCGTCTTTCGGTTGCCGACTGTCTTTCAGCCATAAAGCTGTTATCTTTATGTGATTCAAATTTATCCACGTTTATTACCTCATTGTCTTCATCTATATACATCAATAATTTCCGTTATCCGGGTCATCAGTATCGCCCATTTGCGGCCCGTAATCCCATTCATCGGGGTCGTTGAACGCGTCATCGAGAAAATTGTCAAAATCCTGGCAGGATTCGATAATTTCCTGCGCCTGTTCTACGCAGGCCTCCGGCACCATTACGGCGATTCCGATAACGCCAGATGAATAACTTTTCTGCGTTGCGGTTGCCGCGGGTATATTGTTCTTTGCCAGCAAATCTCTGTATTCGTCGGCAAGGTCAACATCTTCAGCGATTGCCACTGTTACATAATCGTGTAAAGCGGATTTTGAATTGTCCTGTTCGTTCATTTTATAAACTCCGTACAAAGCCAAAAATCGTCGCTATAACAGCTTCCTCTGGCAGTTTCGACAAAAAACGGGAGCGAAATAACTCAAAAGTTCGCTCATTCGGCGTATAAATGCAAAAATTTTATATTTTTTCATAATTTTTTTGTTGCAAAACGTCTTATAAGTGTTCAGAATAGGCCGTACAAATCGACCTTGTCGGAAAAAGGCCGATAAAAGTTAAGGATTTTTTATTAATTTTGCATGGAGGTTTTTAACATGGCAAAGAAAAAAGCAGCAGCAAAAGGCAAGACAAGAGACTCATTGGTAGTCGCCAGCAAGATCAAAGCTTATGTCAAAGCGAAAAAGATGATGACATCGGCTGACGCTCTGGGCGCTATCAGCGACAAACTGTATTGCATTCTTGATTGCGCCTGTGAACGCACAAAGGCCAACAAGAGAAGCACTCTCAAGCCACAGGACCTGTAATAGATTTTTACAGATTCAAAAAAAGCCGACATTCGATTTTTTCGGATGCCGGCTTTTTTGATTTATGGAAAAGCTGAAAATTTTCAAAATTGGGGCGATTTAGTAGTATTTTTATCGGTTTTCCTTTATTTTTCTTGTTTTTTTCGCCTGAAAGTCCTATAAATCACATAAAAGCCCGCTTGATGATACTGATAATTTGATTTTATAGGAACAATTTTTAAACTTTGGGGCGGTAGAATACCGATTATAAACCTATATAACACCGTTTTTTGAATTTTTTGCTATTTTTATCCGGAGACTTGAGGGGTTGTGAAAATATTCATGCTTGGATGGGAGTTTCCGCCCTTTATAAGTGGCGGATTAGGCACCGCCTGTTTTGGTCTTACCAAGGCGATGAGCAAGCTTGGGCTTGAGGTAACATTCGTGTTGCCCCGGCCGGTAAGCAGCGGCGGCGAGTCCGTCCATGTAAAAATGAGGACACCGGCGGATATAAACTACCAAAAAATCAGCTTAGAAGAGGAAGAATACGAGCGAAATCTCAAGAATATCAAGATTAAGATGATTGATTCGCCTCTGCGGCCTTATGAGACCGTCGAGAGTTTCAAGCACGAAATCGAGGAGCTGATTCACGCAAAACAAACCCGCTGCAGTTTACTCCATATATCGGAGCAGTCAAAAGCTGAAGCGGTCGGTCATTATTGCGGCGATATGCATTCGGAGGTTCAGCGATATGCCGCTGCGGCGGTAAGGCTGGCGATGCAGGACGATTTTGATGTTATTCACGCCCACGACTGGATGACCTACCCGGCAGGAATCGCGGTTGCGGCGGTTTCAGGCAGGCCATTGGTTATACACGTCCATTCGACGGAGTTTGACAGGAGCGGGGAACACGTTAATCAGACTATTTATGATATTGAGCGGGCGGGAATGCACGCTGCTGATAAAATCATCGCGGTAAGTTATCTGACCAAGAATATAATTATAAGCCGATATGGCATCACAGGCGACAAAGTCGAAGTTGTCTATAACGGCGTAGAAAGAAACGGCAACGGCCTGAATTTCGGCAAAATCGGTATAAACAAAGACGAGAAAATCGTATTATTTCTCGGTCGAATTACGATGCAGAAGGGGCCTGAATACTTTCTCGGTGCAGCCAAGAAAGTGCTTGAGGTTATGGACGATGTAAAATTCGTTATGGCAGGTTCCGGCGATATGATGCGAAAGACCGTTGAGCTTGCTGCCGAGCTTGGAATCGGGAGCAAGGTTTTGTTCACGGGCTTTTTGCGCGGCGAGGATGTCCGCAGGGTTTATGAAATGGCTGATTTATATGTAATGCCGAGCGTTTCGGAGCCGTTTGGAATCGCTCCGCTGGAGGCTTTAAATCACGATGTGCCTGTTCTTATCAGCAGGCAGAGCGGCGTGTCGGAGGTTTTGACGCACGTTTTGAAGGCTGATTTCTGGGATATTAACGAAATAGCGAATAAAATTGTCGCGGTTCTGAAATATCCGCCTCTGCGAATGACGCTGAAAGAGCATGGCAATTTCGAGGTAAGGAAGTTAAAATGGGAAGATGCCGCACAGAGATGTCTGGCGGTGTATAATCAGGTTGTTTGTGAACCGGCCTGCGTGTAAAGTAGTTAAAAACTAAAAGTGAAAAGTGAAAAACTGTGGAATCGCCTGCGGCGATGAGATTTTATGTTTCACCACAGAGAAGACGCAGAGAAAAAAGTAGGGTAAAATTATGCCTTCAGTATGTTTTTATTTTCAGGTTCATCAGCCGTGCAGGTTGAGGCACTATACGGTTTTCGACAAGGATCATCGGTACTTTGACGAATTTAAGAACAAGTCTATCTGCCGAAAAGTCGCCAACAAGTGCTACCTGCCGACTAACAGGCTGATTCTTGATTTGATACAAAAACATCAGGGCAGATTTAAGGTTGCTTACAGCGTTACCGGCGTGCTGTTAGAGCAGTTAGCCGAATATGCGCCGGAAGTAATAAGCACGTTTGACGCTCTTGCGCAGACGGGCTGTGTGGAATTTCTGGCTGAAACGTATTATCACAGTTTGAGTTTTCTGTATTCCCGCAATGAATTCAGGGAGCAGATTCAAAAACACAGCGACACGATACAAAAAATGTTCGGCTATACGCCGAGGGTTTTCAGGAATACCGAACTTATTTACAGCAACGACCTTACCGACGCGATAGAGTCGATGGGCGTTTTTGACGGTATTATAACCGAGGGTGCAGACCGGATACTTGGCGGCAGAAGTCCTAATTTCATTTATAATTCGCCGCGAAACCAAAGGATTAAGCTGCTGCTGAAAAATTACGCGTTGAGCGACGATATAGCGTTTCGGTTTTCCAACCGGGGCTGGAATGAATGGCCTTTGATGGCGGGCAAATACAGCGATTGGGTCAGCAGAGTCAATGGCAACGGTTATGTCGTCAATCTGTTTATGGATTATGAAACATTCGGCGAACATCAGTGGAAAGATACGGGCATATTCGATTTTATGCACCACCTGCCCGAAGAAATTATGAGAAATCCCGATAATAATTTCAAAACGCCGAGCGAAGTTATAGCGTCTTATCCCGCCACCGATGTCGTCGATGTGCCGGGGCTTATAAGCTGGGCGGATACGGAGCGCGATTTGTCGGCGTGGTTAGGCAATTCTATGCAGTCGAATGCTCTGCACGAGCTTTACCGAATGGAGCCGAATATCAAGCAGGCGAAAGACGAAAAACTTCTGAACGACTGGCGAAAACTCCAGACCAGCGACCATTTTTATTATATGTGCACTAAATACTTCGCCGACGGCGATGTACATAAGTATTTCAATCCATACGATTCCCCTTATGATTCATATATCAATTTTATGAATGTAATGGGAAATCTTGAGACCAGATACAAGAAGAAGGAATTAGTAAATAGTAAATAGTCAATAGCCAGTAATCAGTAGTCAGCATCTGGCAGGTTTTATTTGCAGGAAAGAGTACACTTGATTCAATTAGCAGAACAGCACAGCAGGACAGACCGCTCGGCGGATATTGTCGGAAAATATGAGAATATGATTGAGACCGAATGGCTTTTGGCCAATAAGCGCGGCGGTTTCGCCAGCGGAACGCTTACCGGGGTTAATACGAGACGGTATCATTCTTTATTGGTTGGCTCGCTTACGCCGCCTGCGCAGAGGATTGTCGCATTGAGCGGATGCGTGGAGACGATTCACACGCAAAGCGGAAGTTATAATTTGAGCCATTGCGAATTTGACCCGCCTCCGGTCGAGCCGCTTGAGCATCTGCCGATAAGTTTCAGGAAAGACGCCGGCGTTCATTTCGAGTACCAGGCTAATCAGTTTAATATGACAAAGAGCGTTTATCTGCTGGGCGAGAGCGATATCGTCGCGATTTGTTATGAGTTTAATGATGTTGAGGAAAGTTTTGATTTTACCGTTCGGCCGCTGGCGGCGATGAGGGATTATCACGCGATTAAAAGAGCGTCGAACGATTTTAGTATTGAATGGCTCGATGAGTTTTTAACGGTCAAAAATAAATCCTGCGCCGGTCAGCTATTTCTGGCGACTGATGAGATGGCGTTTGTCGAGCAGCAGCAGTGGTGGAATAATTTTTATTATCGGCAGGAAAAGGCTCGGGGCTATGATTGTATCGAGGACTTGTTCTCGCCGGGTATTTTCAGGAGGACGATTAACGGGCCTGTAAGGATTGTTCTGTGGGCGGGATTCGGCGATGCTGAGATGGCGCAGAAAATGACCGGTCTCGATGTCGATGTAATTATAGACGATATAAAACTTCAGCAAAGGCAGGTTCTTGCCGGTCTGAAAAGTAAAGACCCGATTGTTCAGGCTCTGGCGGTCAGCAGCGATGAATTTATAATCGATAGGCAGGCTGACAGAGCGAAGACGAAATCCATTCTTGCCGGTTTTCCGTGGTTTATGGACTGGGGCAGGGACGCGTTTATCGCTTTGGAAGGATTGCTGCTTTGCACCGGCAGATTTGACGACGCGGCGAATGTGCTTTTGAATTTCGCGTATAATGCCGACGACGGTATGATTCCGAACTGCTTCGGCGATTACAACAGCGGAGCGCAGTTTAACAGCATAGATTCGTCGCTGTGGTTTATACACGCCGCGTTTGCGTATTACAGGACAAGCGGCGATACGAGGACTTTTTCGTCAAGGCTTATGCCTGTGGTTCGGTGGATAATTGATTCTTATCAGAATGGCGCGAAATTCGGCATAAAAGCCGATGAAGACGGCCTGATAACCGGCGGAGATATAAATACGCAATTGACGTGGATGGACGCGAAAGCAGGCAATACGGTTATTACGCCGCGGCACGGCAAAGCGGTTGAGATAAACGCGCTTTGGTATAACGCGATATGCAACGCCGCGGAGTTTTATCATAATAAGGATGCAGTCGCGGCAAAGCATTTCAGCGATATGGCTGAAAAAATCGCCGAGAGTTTTCGTAATTGTTTCTGGAACGAGTCCGGCGGATGTCTTTATGATTGCGTAACTAAGGAATACAAGGATTCGAGCATCAGGCCGAATCAGATATTCGCGGTATCGCTGCCGTTTTCGCCGCTGACAGATGTTCAGCAAAAGGCGGTTGTCGATTGCGTTGAGCGTGAGCTTTTAACGCCGTTTGGTCTTCGGACGCTAACGCCGAAGGACAGCAGGTATAAAGGCCGATATCAGGGCGACACCGAACAAAGAGACGCTGCCTATCATCAGGGAACGGTTTGGCCGTGGCTGCTCGGCGGATTTGTCGAGGCATATCTAAAAGTCAACGAACACAGCAAACAGAGTAAAAAGAAGTGTGCAGGTTTTATCGAGCCGCTGCTGAATCATTTCCGAAATGATGGGTGCATCGGTTCTGTGAGCGAGGTTTTTGATGGCGATTCGCCCCATAGACCCGGCGGAGCGTTTGCGCAGGCCTGGAGCGTGGCGGAATTGCTTAGAGCTTATTTGATGGTGAATAGTTGATAGTTTTGGAATCGCCCTGATGGCCGATGAGGTTTTTTATGTTTCACCACAGAGACACAGAGGAAAAGGTGAAAAACTAAAAGTGAATAGTGAAAAGTTTATGAAAAAAATTAGTTTGTTAATTTTGGTTACTTCTATTTTGGGATGCAATAAAAACTACCAAACAGAAAATATGATTATTAAAGATGCCAGGAATTTTCTAATACAAAATGGCTGTGATGTTAAAAAACATGCCGGCTCAATTGAAAATATTCGAGAATGGCAAAGAACATATGAGACAATAAAAGTTGCCGGAAATACAGAATTTCTTGACCGATTTAAAGTGCTTGAAAACAGCTCATTTCAGGTTGTTATTTTTAAACCACAGGAGGCAAACACAATAGGAGGAATTTATAGGGTATTCATCTCTGATGGCAACATTTTGACTTATTATGGAGAGAAATAAATACTCTGTTATATTCTTTCTAAAAATTGCTTTGCTCCGTAATTCTTAATCCTTTTTAGTCTTTGTCAATGTCGCCTATCAATTAAGTTGTATTGCTTGTTTTATTTGTTTTATAAATTCGGCGATTTTCGCGGGGATTGATTTTTTGTCATTCAAATTGTCTTCGATAATTTTAACAATTCTTGAACCTATAATAACTCCGTCAGCGCCTGCGTCAGCCAGAGATTTTGCGTGCTGCGGCGTGCTTACGCCGAATCCGACGCAGATGGGAACTTTTGTTATCGCTTTTAATCTGGCGATTAACGGTCTGACCATATCGGATAATTGGTCGCGTCCACCGGTTACGCCCAAAAGCGAAACGGTGTAAATAAAGCCTGTGCATTTTTCAGCGATTCTTTTTGCACGTTCTATTTCCGTGTTTGGCGTAATCATAAAAACGGTATCGAGCCCGGCCTTTTTCATAGGGGCGGAAACTTCATCAGCATCGTCAATGCTCAAATCAGCGATTAGGATGCTGTTCACGCCTGCGGCGGCGAAATCAGCGAAGAATTTTTCCGTGCCGTATTGATAGATGAGATTGTAGTACATCAACAGGCCGATTGGAATGTCTTTGTAAGCCTTGATTTTTTTGATTAGCTCTTTTGCCTTTGCGATGTTCATTCCGCCGGCGAGTGCGCGAATATCAGCCTTCTGGATTGTCGGCCCATCGGCAATTGGGTCGGAAAAGGCAATGCCCAGTTCGAGAATGTCCGCGCCAGCGTCGATGGCGGCTTTGATAATCTCAAAGCTGCTGTCAAAATCAGGGTCGCCAAGTACGAAAAACGGTATTAACGCAGGATGTTTTAATTCCGCAAAAGTTTGTTTATAAGTTTTCATTTTTTCACCACAGAGCCATCCGGCTTCGTCTTCGACTACGCCGCGACAGGCAGAGTTTAAAGAGATTATTTAATTTTATTTCTTTCGACGATATCAACGTCTTTATCGCCTCTGCCGGACAGGTTGACGATAACAACCGTGTCGGCGGGCAATTTATTTTTCTGGCTATAAACCCACGCGAGTGAATGCGAGCTTTCCAGCGCTGGCAAAATGCCTTCGCATTTTGTAAAGATGTCGAAAATTTCGAGTACGGCATCGTCTTCGACGGCGACATATTCGGCGCGTTTATTATCCCTTAAAAGGCAGTGTTCTGGCCCAACGCCCGGATAATCGAGGCCTGCGGAGATTGATTCGGTGTCGAGGATTTGGCCGTCGCTGTCCTGCATCAAATACATTTTCGTGCCGTGCAGGATTCCGACTTTTCCCGCGTTTAGTGGAGCTGCGTGTTTGCCGGTTGCGATTCCTTTGCCCGCAGGCTCAACGCCGACGAGTTTTACGTTTTTGTCATTCACGAATGCGCTGAAGATTCCGATGGCGTTGCTTCCGCCGCCTACACAGGCGGTAACGATGTCGGGCAGTTTGCCGATTTTTTCGAGACATTGTTTGCGGGCTTCTGTGCCTATGCAGGACTGGAAATGTTTTACGATTGTCGGATACGGATGCGGGCCGCAGGCAGTGCCGAACATATAAAATGTATCGGCAACGTTCGATGTCCAGTATCGCAGGGCTTCGTTGATTGCGTCTTTGAGCGTGCAGGTGCCGCCTGTTACGCTGATGACTTCGGCGCCACAGAGCCGCATTTTGTGGACGTTGACGCTTTGACGTTCAACGTCTATTGAGCCCATAAAAATTTTCGTCTGCATCCCGAAGAGCGCGCCGACCATTGATGTTGCCAGGCCGTGCTGGCCTGCGCCGGTCTCGGCGATGATTTTTGTTTTTTTCATATACTTAGCCAAAAGCCCCTGTCCGAGGCAGTTGTTGACTTTGTGCGCGCCGCCATGGAGGAGGTCTTCGCGTTTGATATAAACTTTGAATCCGACAAGCTCGCTGAATCGCGTCGCGTAGTACAGCGGCGTCGGTCTGCCGGCGTAATCGTTGTAAAGCGTGTCGAGGTCTGCGACGAATTGCGGGTCTTTGTAAAATTTATAGAACGCGGCTTCCATTTCTTCCAGAGCCGGTATTAAAACTTCAGGAACGTAAAAGCCGCCGAACTGTCCGAATCTTCCGTTGTTTTTCATAATGTTTTTTTCTCTTAAACAGTAACGCTTCTGATTTTTTTGAAAAGCTGTTCCATTTTTTTATGATTTTTCCTGCCGGGCGAATCCTCAATTCCGCTGCATATATCTATTCCGTAGAAGCCGTGGCTCATTGCCTCGACGACGTTATCGGGGTTTATGCCGCCTGCGAGGAATGTTCTTCCGAACGTGTGGCCGGTAAGTTCCGGCAGGGTGTTCCAGTCGAATCGCTGTCCTGTTCCGCCGTAGAGTTCGGGGTGGTATGCGTCAAGAAGCAGGGCATCGGTTGAAAAGTTTTTCGCGTATTCGATGTCGCGTCCGTCTTTTACTCTTATCGCTTTTATGACTTGTGCAGGGAGATTGTCGAGCGACAGGCAAAAGCCCGGACTTTCGTCGCCGTGGAGCTGCACCCAGTTAAGCATCAGATCTCTTGCGGTTTTGCGAATCTCATCGGCATCGGCATTGACGAACAAACCAACCGTATCAACATAAGCGGGCAGTTTGCGAATGATTTTTTCCGCTTCCGGCGGGCTGATGTATCTTGGGCTTTTTGAATAAAAGTTAAAGCCCAGCAAATCAGCGCCGAGCTTGACGGCCTTTACGGCATCCTCGGCGTTTGTTATTCCGCAAATTTTAATTTTTGGGTTTTTCATAAAATTAGGGTTTAGGGGACAGGGGATAGAATTCATATTCTAAACCCTACTCCCTATACCCTATCATTTCTTATTTGAAATCTCAATCATCTTTTCCAAACATTGAACAGCGGCACCGGAAGTGATTGCCTCGTCCGCTTTTGTTAATCCCTGATGGAGATTATCGGCTAAATCGGCGACCATTATCGCAGCGGCGGCGTTCAGCAGCACAATATCCCTTGCCGGGCCTTTTTTACGTCCGTAAAGAATGTCTTTGGCCAAATTGGCGTTATACTCGGTGTTGCTGCCGACAAGCTCGGCCATTTTGGGCGATTCCAGACCGAAATCGGCAGGGTGTATTTCGTAGGAAATTTTCTTGTTGTCCTTCAGCTCGATTACTTTTGTCGTCGCTGTAGTGCTAATCTCGTCAAGTCCATTGCCGTGGACAATCATCGCACGTTTTGCTCCGAGCAGTTTGAGCGTGTCGGCGATTCTGTCCAAAAGTGATTCTTCGGCAACGCCCATAAACTGCGATTTAACGCCTGCCGGGTTTGCCAGCGGGCCGAGAATGTTGAACGCTGTGCGGAAGTCGAGGCTCTTTCTTATCGGCTGAACGAATTTCATAGCAGGGTGATACATCGGAGCGTACATAAATCCGATGCCCGCCTTTTCGATGCATTCGACGACGGCGTCGGGCGAGCAGTCGATTTTTACGCCGAGGGCTTCGAGAACATCGGCAGAGCCGCATTTGCTTGTGATGGCGCGGTTGCCGTGCTTGGCGACGCGTGCGCCGGCTCCAGCGGCGACAAATGCCGCGATGGTCGAGACGTTGAAAGTTTTCAGATGTGCTCCGCCCGTTCCGCAGGTGTCTATCAGATGGTCTGGTTTTATGTTAATTTTTACCGCGTGATTGCGAAGTGATTGCGCCAGACCGGCGAACTCGGCGGGCATCGCTTTTTTCATTCTCATCGCCGCCAGAAACGCCGCAATCTGCACCTCGGCAACATCGCCTTTAAAAATGGTGTCAAGCAGGTCTTTCGCCTGTTCGTATTTAAGGCTGCCGCCTTCGAGAAGAATTTCGAGATATTCGGTTATTTTTGTCATAGCGTTCTCCCAAATTTAGCTGACATATTTAAAAGGTTTTGTATTATTTTCCCGCCGGTCGGGGTTAAAATACTTTCGGGGTGAAACTGTACGCCGAAAATCGGTTTGGTTTTGTGCCGCAATCCCATAACGATATTTTCACAGGTTGCGGTTGTTTCGAGGCATTCGGGCATTTCAATCGCGCAAAGGCTGTGGTATCTGCCTGCCTGGAAAGGGTTTTCCAGACCCTCGAAAATTCCTTCACCGTTGTGCGAGACTTTCGAGGATTTGCCGTGCATTACTTTTGGCGCATGTCCGACAACTCCGCCGAAGTATTCGACGATTGACTGGTGGCCGAGACAAACGCCGAATATCGGCAGCCTGTCCTGAAAATATCCGATAGCTTCCAGCGTTACGCCGGCGGTTGAGGGATTGCCCGGCCCGGGCGAAATCACAAGCAGGTCGGGATTTAATTCATCAGCAATCTGTTTTAGCGTATCGAGAGGCGTGTCGGCGCGATAGACTTTGGCATCGCAGCCTCTCTTGCAGAAATCATCGACAAGGTTGTATGTGAACGAATCGAAATTATCTATAAACAAAACTTTTGGTTCGACTTTGCTCACCACGCGTGGATTTTGATTTTTCATATTTAATTACCTCTCACTGCTTTAAGGCAGGAATTGGCCTTATGCTGGGTTTCTTCAAATTCCGTTTTCGGCACACTGTCATAAACAACGCCTCCGCCGGCTCTGATATAAGCGGTATGGTCTTTTATTTGCAGCGACCGTATAGTTATACAACTGTCGAACTGGCCGTCAACGGTTAAATACATTACCGCGCCGCCGTAGTAGCCGCGTTTGTTTTTTTCCAATCGGCGGATGATTTTCATCGCCTCTATTTTCGGCGCGCCTGTGAGCGTTCCCATATTCATCGTCGCAAGATATGCGCTTAACGCGTCAAGCTCATCGCTAAGAACGCCTTTGACATTGCTGACAAGGTGCATTACGGATTCGTATTTTTCAGCGACAAGCAGTTCGGTAACTACCCGCGTGCCTTTTTGCGCGACACGGGCAATATCGTTCCTTGCCAAATCGACAAGCATCATGTGTTCGGCAAGCTCCTTATGGTCGAGCTTCAATTCCGCTTCATATCTGAAATCCGTATCAGGGTCGATTTTGCCGTTGACTCTGCCGCGCGGTTTTGTTCCGGCAATCGGCCTGATTTCAACCTGCCTGTTTTTTATCCCGCTTACCCGCAGATTTAGTTCGGGGCTTGCGCCGGTCAAAATCGTACTCGGCGTATTGATATAGAACATATAAGGCGACGGATTGAGCTTTCGCAGCCTTTTATAAACATCTAACGGCTCGTCCGGGCAAGGTTCAATAATTGTTCTGCTTGGGACAACCTGAAAAATATCGCCGTCAATAATATGCTTTTGCGCAGTCCGAACCATTTTTTCATATTCAGGCAGTTCGGTATCCGTGCAGGACTTCGGCAGTTGGCCTGTGTATTTTTGCGGCACAGGATTATTTGCCAGTGCCTTTGTGTAATAATCAAAACAGCTTTCGGCTTCGTTTATAATCCGCTCTCGGTCGCCGTTTGTGATAATTGCGTTGACAACTACAAACGCGTCGCCGGTTTTGTGGTCCATCAGGAAAATGTTGTCGGCGAAATAAAGTTCATAGTCCGGCACATCGAGCAGGGCGGATTCATTCGGCGGCAATTTTTCAAACTGGTCGATAAAATCATAGCTTATCGCACCAAACAGTCCGCAGGTAACTCTGAATGGTTTGCCCGAAAGCTCAAACGCGAAATTCACTGCGCGAATCACATCCATCTGATTTGTCGCCTTTAGCCTGCTTTGCTCATCGACGACATTATGGTTTAAATTCAATCTGCCCGTGATGCGTTCTCCGCTGAAATCTATTTTTTCGCAGAAACTGAATCTGTCGCGTGCGGCAGTGGCAAAGTATTTTATCATTCTTTTGCCGACATTGCTCAACGCGACGATTTGGAAATCACTGTCTTTGCCGCTGACGTATAGGGCGGGATTTGCCGTGCCGAACGTAAGTTCGTCTCCGCTGCCGCCTGCAAGATGGTCTTTGGATTCCAAAAGGCAGCAGTGTTTTTTTCTGCCGTAGTCGCTTAATTTGGCGAAAAATTCGACCGGCTCGGCTATGTCAATTTTCCGAACTAACGGCACGATTTGGCCTGTTTTCGCCTCGTTTATTTTTTTATTTAATTCTGTCATAAGTTTTCTCACAATTTTTTTGCACAATATACAAAAAAAAACGGCTCGTCGTCGCCGATGAGCCGTGAAGTATTTTTTTATGCAATTTTCGTATTTAGACTATGTTCACAGCCCGTCAGCTATTTTCAACGAGTCGCCACCAACCAAAAACAAAATTAACGGCATTGTGAACCATAGTAAAGGGCATACTATCAGAAATCACATTTTTTGTCAAATAAAAATTACACGTTAATTTTATACACGTTTTTGCCCCTGTGGCGCCAACGTCCTATAAATTATTTTTGAGTGATGATTTTTGGGGGAAAATCGATGATTCTGATAGAAAACAGCTATTCCCTCAATTTCCGCATCGTTAATGCCGATTTTAATACAAAGTTCTTAATTATAAGGGGAAACTATGAGATACGCGGGTACAGAGCAGTTTAGATGGCGTATATATGTAATCGTGGCTACGATTGCCTCGTTTGTTTTAGCGGGCAATGCTGTTGCTGTTGCGGCTGAACAGCCCCAGCGAGATTATATACTCATAGGCCATCCGAATCCATCTACCGGGCCGCTTGCCGGGTTTGGGGAAGCGACGCCGTGGGCGGACAACAGGATAGCTGATTTTATCAATTCCAAAGGCGGTATTTATATCAAAGAGTACGGCAAAAAGCTGCCCGTGAAGATAAAGGTAGTTGATACGGAAAGCGACCCTACAACAGCGATAAATGTAACCACTGCTCTGATTCTTCAGAATAAGGTGGATATGATAGTTGTCGCGCATACGCCCGATATGGTTAATCCTGTTACTGCGGTATGCGAGAAATATAATGTCCCGTGCGCCTCTATGGAATCGCCGGTTGATGCCTGGCTTATCAATGGTCCTTATAAGTGGTCTTACCACGCATTTTGGACGCTTGATTCAGTATTAGAAATTTTTACGGGGATGTGGGACGAATATGCCGGCAGTACAAATAAAGTTGTCGGATGTTTGTGGCCTGACGAGACCGACGGCAGGGCGTGGATGGAGGTGTTCAACAAAAAACTGCCTGCCAAAGGCTACACGGTCGTAAATTATTCCGGCTTTCCATTTATGACAAGCGATTTTAGTCCCGCCATTAATCTTTTTAAAAGCAAAAAAGTGAGCATTTTGACGGGCGTAGTGATATTTCCTGATTTTGTTACTTTTTGGCGGCAAAGTCATCAAATGGGATTTACGCCCCAAATTGCAACCGTTGGCAAGGCTCTTCTTTTTCCCACAGATATGGAAAATATGGAAGGTAATTTGCCGGAGGGGCTGACAACGGAAGTGTGGTGGGGGCCAAACCATCCGTTTGCATCCGCTCTGACGGGCGAATCGGCTAAGGGGCTTTGCGATGCCTGGACGCAAAAAACCGGCAAGCAGTGGACGCAGGCGCTTGGATTTTCGTATGCTCCTTTTGAAGTCGCCTTTGACGCTCTTATTCGTGCGGAGAGCTTGGATAAAGAAAAAATCCGGCAGGCGTTAGAGAAAACAGATTTGGATACAATCGTGGGGCATATAAAGTTTAATGAAGAGCATTATTGCGAAACGCCGTTAGTCGGCGGGCAGTGGACAAGAACGGATAAGGGGCTTTGGGAATTAAAGATTGTCTATAATAAAGAACATCCTGAAATTCCTAAAACCGGGACGATGACGTTTCCAATTCCAAAATAATTAATGGCGGCATTAAAATGAGACACTCGTTAAGAAACAGGATATTGATAAGCGTGCCGGCGATATTTATCGTCGTTATGCTTATGGTTACTATCGCGATTGTTGTAGTTCAAAGCAAACACAGCCGAAAAGGGGCTGAAGGTTTGCTTCGGAACGCATTCAGTACCGTCAGATACACCATATCAGAAAAAGAAAAAGACCTTTTAGATGATTTCGGTCAGATGATATTGCTGAATGATATGGGTGGAATGGTAAAGTACGTAACCGATAACAGGCCTTATTTTAAATACAGCATAATGAGGCCGACATACATAAAAATTGCCGATTTGATATATAATACCGGCGTAATCGCAGATGCTTTTAAAGTCGGCATCTATGATATGAACGGCAATTTGATAGCATTTTCCGTCAACGGGGAAAACGAAAGCACTTCAGGATATATCCATAATTTGGAAAATATTGAAGTCGCAAAGTTAAAGCCGCTGGAAGAATTAACTTATGAATCCTGGCGAACGCTGGATAGTCTGCCTGCCGGTGTCAGCTATAATTGGGGCAAAACGGTACCCGATAGAGAAATAACGAATTTTGAAGTTATCGATAATGTGTTGTGCCTGGCGGCGTATATACCGGTTATGGGAAAGGGTTATAACTCGGCGACCGAAAAAATGGAGTCAAGGCAGGTGGGATTGGTAGTGGCAATCCAGAAATTTGACGCTGCGTTTGTAGGGAAGATGTCCGAGTTAAGCGGTACCGACATGCATATTTTTTCTGCGGGCGAAGTGTCGGTCAGCGATTGCAATATGCATACGACGTTTGATATCGGCAGGTTTGTGGATTTGGCTGGTAATTGGACACTAACAGATGAGCCGGTGGTTTTTGACGATGTTGATATTGATGGCGGCAGTTATGTTCGGGCGGCGCTGCCTGTTTATTCCGGTTCAAAATGTATAGCGGCTATTGTTGTGTTATATTCCAAAGAAAACGCCAGAGCCGGCGCCGTACAGATAGTCAAGCTGTTAAGTATAATATATTTTATAGGCATTGCGCTAATAGTGCCTGCTACCGTTTTGGTGGTCGTGCGCGGAATAATAAACCCGATAAAGAGCATAGCTTCTATGATGCGTCAGATAACGTATAAAAGAGATTTTACCCAAGTATTAAAAACAGAACGCCGGGACGAGATAGGAGACCTTGCCGCGTCATTCAACGAGATGACCGAGAATCTGCGTCAGACAACCACTTCGATTGAAAATCTTAACAGGGAAATCGAAGAACGTCAAAAAGCCGAAAGCGAACTTGAAGAGGTCAATACCGAGCTTAAGAATTTCGTTTATATAGCGTCGCACGATTTGCGAGAGCCGCTGCGGAAAATATCGGCGTTCGGCGCTATGCTGCAAAAATCGCTCAAAGGGACGCTTAATGAGGACAACGCAGAAAATTTATTTTTTATGGTTGAAGGTGCCGCGCGTATGACAAAGATGATTGAAGGCCTGCTTGCGTATTCCAGAGTAAGTTCAAAAGCCAATTCTGCCGAAACGGTGAACCTCAACGATATACTTGACCAGCTTCGCCAGCTTGAACTATCGGTACTGCTCGAAGAAAAGCATACGACAATAGACGTTCCGCAGCCGCTGCCGGAGGTCGATGCTGACCCTGTTCAGATTCGACAGCTTATGCAGAATTTAATCGCCAACGGTATGAAGTATCAGGCCAAAGACAACGTGCCTCGCATTACGCTCACAAGTCAGCCTGCTGCCAATGGAATGGTTAGAATCAACATAACCGACAACGGTATCGGCATTAAGCCGGAATTTCAGCAGGCGATTTTTGTTATGTTCAAACGCCTGCATTCGAAAAACGAATACGAAGGCACGGGCATAGGCCTTGCCGTTTGCAAAAAAATAGTTGAGCGTAACGGCGGCAAAATCGGCGTTGAATCCGAGCAGGGCAAAGGCTCGACTTTCTGGTTCACGGTGCCGCTGGCAGGGAAATCTGCCGGCATTGGCGAGGAAGCGGCGATTGCAGTTCGGAGCGTTTAGTCCCATAAAAAAGAGGGTTTAAAAATGGATATGATTTATCGAGCAATAATCAGCAGTTTATTAGACAGTGAAAAAAACAATCCAGTCTTCGATAAATAAAGTCGATTTACCTAAAGTCAGGGAGCAAAATCCCTGTTGGCAAAAAGTTAATTATGCCGTTGCGAAATGACGGCGTTCTTTAAAATTTAAAAGTTTGTATCCGAGTCCCAAAAGAAGGGTCCAGATAGAAGTTACGGGGTCGGTCTGAAAAGGGCCGGCAACGGAAGGACTAAACCCACAGCTTAAA
>MHXU01000177.1 GCA_001824555.1 Planctomycetes bacterium GWC2_45_44 | reverse complement strand
AGCGGAATGCTCGTCCATAACGACCAGTATCGCGGCATCGAGCATTGTTATGTAGAAAAGGTTGATGGCAAGTATTATTCCGAGCCGAGTCCCGATTATTTCAAATACGTCAATCTTGGCGGAGAAGGATTAACGCCCGTCGGATATGGCCATCGTTCGATTGAATTTATCGTAAAGAATATCTGCAAATGTCTCGGCCTGGATTTAAAACAGCGGCAGGTATTGCTCAAACAGTTTAATAATGACGGCGTAATGGCCACTCCCGCAAACAGCAGCTATAACGAACTTGTAACGGAGGCCGGTCGGCTCTCGATACTAAACGGCGGCAAAGAAGTTGAAATTACTTATGGCAAAAACGCCGGCGTAAAGTTTAAAAATTAGTTTTGTAGGGTGGGCTTTTTTGTCGCGGCGTAGCGAAGCGAAGACGGAAGCCCACGTGGCTTGTTAATTGAAGAAAGGTATAGTTTAAAAATGGCGAAAGAATTTCCGCTTGAATCGTTTGAAGTAAAATCTGTTGAAACAAAGTTCAGAAAAATATCCGGCAAAATTCCTAATGAGCAGACTATTGAACAGTTAAAAATTCTGCGTAATTTTGAAGCTCGCAGTATGCGAGGCCAGCCGCCGGTGATTTGGGACAGGGCAGAGGGATTTAGTGTATTCGACGCTTTCGGCAACAAGTGGCTGGATTTTTCGTCAGGCGTTCTTATTACCAACGCCGGCCACAGCCACCCTGCCATAGTAAAAGCTATTATTGAACAAGCCTCAAAACCGCTGCTCACAACCTATTGTTTCGCCAATCAGCCGAGAATCGACCTTGTGCAGAAACTCGTTTCAATTGCTCCAAAGGGACTGGAAAAAGTCTTTCTGCTTAGCACAGGCGCAGAATCAACCGAATGCGCTTTAAAGCTGATGAGAACCTATGGCAAGAAAGTACGGTCAGATGCTAAAAATGTCATAGTCTCATTTACCGATTCATTTCACGGCAGAACTATGGGTTCACAGCAGATGGGCGGAATGGCAGGCGGCAAGGCGTGGATTAAAAATCTTGACCCTGATTTCGTTCATATTCCATTTCCCGATGGTTTTAGAAATCCAGATACGAGCTTTGGCCTCTTTGAAAAAACTCTGGCAAAATTGCGAATCAGCTCCTGCAATGTTGCCGGCGTTATCAGCGAAACTTATCAGGGCATCGGCCCCAACTTTATGCCGAAGGAATACGCTCAACAATTAAGAAAATGGTGCGATACTCACAACGCGCTGCTGTGCTTCGATGAAGTGCAGGCCGGTTTCGGCAGATGCGGCAAAATGTGGGGCTTTGAAACGTATGATGTCGTGCCGGATTTATTCTGTATGGGCAAGGGGTTCAGCAGTTCACTGCCGATTAGCGGCGTGATTGGCCGACCTGACGTGATGGATTTATATGGCCCCAACGAAATGACAAGCACGCATTCTGCCAATCCTGTCTGCTGTGCTGCGGCTCTGGCGAATATAAATGTTATCCAAAAAGAAAAACTCGTGGAAAATTCCGCAAAACTTGGCGAGACGCTGAAAAAAGAGCTTGAATCTATTCAAAGTGAATTTTCAAATGTTATTGGTTTTGCTCCGGCACGAGGTCTTGTCGGCGGGCTTTTAATGATTAAGCCCGGCACGACAGAACCGGATTACGACCTTGCCTGGGACGTGATAAACCTCTGTTTTAGAAAAGGCCTCTTGATGTTTGCTCCTGTCGGCCTTGGCGGCGGCTGTGTAAAAATCGCTCCGCCTCTGTGCATCACCCAGGACGCGGTAGTGGAAGGCTGCGATGTTATAAGGGAATGTATCAGGGACATTGTTGGTTAATCGGATACACTATAAAATAATGGATTGTTTGACATTGCCCGTTAATGTGATATAACAGACCGTATAAGGGAGTAAAAAATGGGAAAAATGTTAAAAACATCGTCGGATAACAGAAAATGCCTGTTTCCGCACTGCACGCGTATTTTGAGCATCTACAATCATCAGGCCTATTGTCATACGCATCTAAGCCAGTTGCCTCTGGAGCAAAGACCCAGAGCCGAAACGCGCCCTCACTCGTAAGTTGATACTGTTTGTTTTCGCGGCAAGGGTATCATACGGAGTTGGGTTGTCTAAATAGACACAAAGCGCGTAGGGTGGACGGACGGATTTTCTGTCCACGCGGTTTCCTGTTTTTTTTACATTCGGCTAAAATGTTCCATAGTTTTTAACTATGTTTGATTCCACCAGTTCGGGTCGCGGAAGTATTGTTTCATTACTATGGCTGCATTCACGCCGTCGCCGACCGCGGTGGCTAATTGCATCGCCGCCCCGACTCGGCAATCGCCCGCGACGAACACGCCGGGAACTTTCGTTCGCAGATTGCCCTGGTCGCATTTTATAAAACCCTCGTCGGTCAAATCGACAAAATCCTTTAAGAAGCCGGTATTCGGGATTGTGCCTACAAAAATAAAAACGCCGTCGCACGCGATATATTCTTCCGCGTTGGTTTTAACGTTTTTGACTTTTACCTTTTCGACTTTTTTGTCGCCTTCGATTGTTGTTATCACAGAATCAAGCTGAAGTTTTATATTCCCGCCCGGCGAATTGACTTTCTGCATCAGTTCTTCAACGAGAACGGGCGTTGCTCGAAATTCCTGCCTCCTGTGAACAAGCGTAAGTTTGGCCGCAAATTTCGCAACATGCAGAGCCTCCTCGACAGCGGTATTTCCGCCGCCAATGGCAACGACATTTTTACCCTTAAAGAATGGAGCGTCGCACGTGCCGCAGTAGCTCACGCCGGCGCCTGCGTTTCTGAATTCCGCCTCGCCTGGTACGCCGAGCTTGCGGTAATCGCTCCCGCAGGCGATTATAACAGATTTGCCGGTGAACGTCTTTTTGCCGCAGTTCACTTCGATATTGTCGTCGGGCAGTTTAATAATTTTTTTAACTTCTTCGGTTTTAATTTCCGCGCCGAAATTTTCAGCCTGTTTTTTAAATTTCTCAACAAGGTCCGGCCCTGATATGTTTTCAAAGCCCGGATAGTTTTCAATTCTGTCGGTGCTTATAATCTGTCCGCCGGGGAAAAATTTTTCCAGTACTAAAGTTTTAAATCGGTCTCTTGCGTTATAAAGCGCAGCGGCCATTCCTGCCGGCCCTGCTCCTATAATTATCGAGTCATAAATATCAGCCATATTACTTCCTTTTTTTCTTGTCGCTGGTCTTATCGGCATCGACGGCGACGGTATATTCTTTTATCTGCTCAATCTTTTCCGTCCATTCTGGGAAATCCGCGACAATTTTTTCCTTCTCGGTTTTTCGCAGTCGGTAAGAGGTTCCGCCGTGTATCTCGCTTATCAGCATTTCGTTGGCATCATTGAGATATATCGTTTGGGTGGCTACGCCGGAGTCGAAAAATTTAATTTCCACAGCTTTGGTTGCTTTTAATTCAGGAAACTTATCGGCCTCAACTTTTGCTCTTTTGATAATTATCGGCCTGATTGTGCCGTCCGAAACAATCATATCGAGCATTACCGAATCGAAACTGCCGCGTAAAAAACTTTCAATCGCGCAGTCAAAAAGAATTTCAGGCAGCATAGACCCGCTGTTCGCGAAATTTTGTATGCCGGTTCTCTTTTGAATCGTAATCATTCCGGTCTCGTCGAGTTTGACAGTCGTCGGCATCTCGCGGTTGAGCAGCAGGTCGTTTTGTCGATTGCCCCATTTAAAGGTGTGCAGGTTCGGCTCGCAGGCAAATAAATCCTGCTCCGCGCGAGCGATCATTCCAGACTGAAAAAAATACAACCCTGCGGCAATCACCGAATTGACTTCGGATTCTCCGGCTGCCACGCCGACCGCGTCCGTCGAAAACCCCAGCTTTTTATCCGTGAAATCTTCGATATAATAATAGTTCTGTTCTGTCTTTTTGCCCGCGCTCTTGGCAAAATCTTTCCGTCTGAAATTTTCCAGAAATTTAATGCCGTCAGCCAGCGGACTTTCCGCCTTGAAACTCGCCGATGCGATAACCGAATTAAAAACCTTGTCAGCGATATCAAAATCCCGACCCTTTTGCACAACCTCAAGTTTCAGTGTCCTGCCGTCTGGCAAAACCGTCGAGCCGGTCAAAAATACCGTTGCCGAATTCGCCACGACGATTTTAGCGCAATCAAACGTAAGCTGCCCGAATTCTTTGCTTTGGGAATACTCCAAAACGCCGCCGAGAGTGTTAGCGTCATCGGCAATACTCCCCGGCAATGCCTGCTCAATCGGCAAAAGAAAATATCGCCAGTGAACCGACACCGCGGCCTGACGACCAGCCTGCAGAACAGCGCCGAGCCGAAACTCATTATCTTCGTAGCGGAATCCTTCGGAAATTCGCTGAAAACCGCCGCCCGCCGGTATTGCCGCCGAAACCCCGGTTCCTTCTAAATATACAGGCTTTGACAATTTAAAATTTGTTCGTGAAGATACCAGCAGCCTGGCGCAAAAAACGCCCGCCAGAAGCAAAACAAAAAAACCTATCTTATCAAGCCCGAATCGTTTAATTTTTTCACTATCAGCCATAAACACTTTTTCCCTTTTTCTACTGCCTATTGACTACTGCCTTATACTGGACAAAGCATCAAAAATCAAAGGTATTCCATACGATTGTCCTGGGTATTTTACTTCATTTCTTGCCAAATCTCTTTGGGTTGGTATAATTGCCGCGTTATTATTAAGGGTATCTATAAAAATGCCGTTTGTCATTGCGAGCAAAGTCCTGCCCAGCAGGACGCAGCGCGGCAATCTCGTTTCGTAGTTTCGTGTCATTCCCGCGAAAGCGGGAATCCAGAGCGTAGGGTGGACAGATTTTCTGTCCACGCGTTTCAAGTTTGTAGTTTGTAGGGTGGGCTCTTAGCCCACGCTGTTTTTTTACAATTGGCTAAAGTGTTACGAATTTAGATATTTGGATTTATGGTTTTTAGTCTCTGTGTTCTCTGTGCCCTCTGTGGCTAATTTTTTAAGGAATTTATTATGGCTAAATCGAAAAATAAAACGGTAGTGCTTGCTTACAGCGGCGGGCTGGACACTAGCGTAATTCTGCCCTGGCTGAAAGAAAATTACGGATACGATGTAATCGCCTTTGCCGCGGAACTTGGGCAGGGTGATGAACTCGAAGGCATTAAGCGAAAAGCCCTCGCGTCAGGCGCAGTAAAGTGCATTGTCAAAGACCTGCGTGAAGAATTCGCGACCGAATATCTCTGGCCTATGCTCAAGAGCGGGGCGGTCTATGAAAATGGCTACCTCCTCGGCACAAGCATTGCCAGGCCTTTAATCGCCAAATATCAGGTTATGGTTGCCGAGCAGGAAGGCGCAATCGGCGTTGCTCACGGCGCAACCGGAAAAGGCAACGACCAGGTGCGATTCGAGCTTACATATATGGCTCTCAATCCGAGTCTGAAAATCATCGCTCCGTGGAAAGATCCCAAGTTTGAGCTGACCAGCAGGGAAGCGGCGATAGAATACGCCAAAATACATAAAATTCCCATCGAGCAGAGCGTAAAGAAAATTTATTCACGCGACCGCAACCTTTGGCACATCAGCCACGAAGGGGCGGAACTCGAAGACCCCGCAAACGAACCAATGGAGCGGATGTTTGTTCTGTCGAATCCCGTTTCAAAAGCCCCGAATAAGCCGGAGTATGTCGAAATCGGTTTTGAAAAGGGAATTCCTGTAAAACTGGACGGCAAAAAAATCGGAGCTGTAAAAATTATTGAACAGCTTAATAAAATCGGCGGCAAACACGCGGTCGGTCAGGTTGACGTTGTTGAAAATCGCCTCGTCGGAATTAAATCACGCGGCGTTTATGAAACGCCTGGCGGGACGATTTTGATGGAAGCTCACAAGTCGCTCGAATGCCTCACGCTCGATAAGGATACCCTGCATTACAAACAGCAGATTGCCTTAAAATACGCTGAAATGGTTTATAATGGCCAATGGTTCTGCCAGCTTCGCCACGCTCTTGATGCGTTTGTGAATGTTACCCAGCAGAACGTTACCGGCAATGTGCGAATGAAACTGTTCAAAGGCCGAGCGACAATCGCCGGTATGACAAGCCCGAAGAGTTTGTACAGCAACGCTCTGGCGAGCTTTACTATGGGTGCTGAATACAACCCGACCGACGCGACCGGATTCATTCGCCTGTTCGGCTTGCAAATGAAAGTTGCCGGAATGGTAAATAAAAAATAAAGAATGAAAAATGAAGAATGAAGATTTAAAACCATTTAAGATAGCCTCGCCGCAGGCGAGTCCGCAAATCTTCAATGTTCAATCTTCAATCTTCAATTTTATTTAAGGCATAAAAAATGCTTATAATTCCTGATTGGATTATAATAGTCTTTCTCGCCGCTCTCGGCGCGTGTGTCGGCAGTTTTCTAAACGTTGTGATTTATCGCCTGCCGAAAGATTTATCGCTTGTCCGTCCGCGCTCAATGTGCCCGGCCTGCGAAACGCTCATTCCATTTTATGACAACATTCCTATTTTATCGTGGCTGCTCCTGCTCGGCAAGTGTCGAAAATGCAAAGCAAAAATTTCGCCGCGATATATTATAATCGAATTTTTAACCGCTGTGCTTTTTGTCGCCCTCTATATAATATATTTTCAAACATCGCTGCGAAAAGGCACAGGCGAATTTCTCGACAGCGGCTACTTGCTCTACGCCGTTCATATTATTATGCTCGCAGCTCTGCTTGCCGCATCGGCTATCGATTTGGAATTATGGGTTATCCCGCTTTCAATCTGCTGGTTCATCACCGCCATCGGCATAGTTGGTTCAGCGACAGCGGGTTTTGTTTATGACCCGATGATAATAAAAGGTTATGACCTGTTTCCGCTCGCCTCGGCAAAGGTCGCAATCCTCACGGCAGGGGCTTTGGCGGGATTATTTATTTCTTTACTGCTCCTTTTTACAGGTTTGATAAAAGAAAGTTACGGCGGCCAAAATTCCGAAGGCATCAATCAGCCGAGTACAGAAAACTACAAACACCGTCTTGAAATGTTAAAAGAGGTAATTTACCTGCTGCCGATTATTATTTGCTCTTACGCTGCATTCAAAATTTACGGCAGGTTTTCAGGATTTGCCGACTGGTGGATTGATTTTTCGCAAAAACCTGTCATTTCTGGACTTGCGGGCAGTATTTGGGGCTATTTTGTAGGCTGCGCAGTGGTCTGGGCGACTCGAATTTTGGGAACTTTAGCCTTTGGCAGAGAGGCGATGGGGCTTGGTGATGTTCACCTGATGGGAGCGGCGGGGGCGGTACTTGGTGCCTGGCCGGTAACGGTCGCCTTCTTCATCGCGCCGTTTTTTGGACTCCTTTGGGCGGCTTTTTCTATGTTTTTTAAGAAAACAAGACAAATTCCTTATGGTCCCTTCTTGTCAATGGGATTATTTTTAGTTATGATTATGCACGATGTCGTGATAAACTGGCTGCAGGTTGTTCTGCACCGTTAAAATAAAAATGGAATAAAGTTTTTTATAAAGGAGTTGTGCTATGAGTGCTTTGGGCAGAAAAATTATGCTTGTAACTTTTTTTATGGTTTCCTGCGGCCTGATGAGCGGCTGTACGAGCTTAAAGAAAAAATACAACGCTCTGAACGTGGAACATCAAAACCTTAAGGGGCTTTACGACAACTGCAAGAGTACATTAGACAGCAGCGCTTCCGAAAAGGAAAATCTCGCCGCCAAACTTGCCGAAGGCGAGCAGACCATCGAAGAATTGAGAAAGCAGATGGAAGCTAATGGCCAGACATCAGGTCAGGCTACAGGCTTTGACGGCTATCAGGTAGATATGGACGCGGCCGCTGGGACGATTACCGTTACTCTGCCGAATGCGATTCTGTTTGATTCAGGCAAAGACAGCCTCAAGTCGAGCGCAAAGAAAAATCTCGGCGATATTGTCTCTGTTCTCAATGAAAAATACAATGGCAGACTGCTTGACGTAGTAGGCCATACGGATACAGACCCGATTAAGAAGTCTAATTGGAAAGACAACTGGCAGCTTTCTACGGAAAGGGCTTTGACCGTACTGCGGCAGCTCATCAGCAACGGCATACCGGAAAATCAAATCAGAGCGGTCGGCTGCGGCTCAAGTCTGCCCGTTGCCGACAACAGCAGCGCAAGCGGCAAGGCAAAGAACAGAAGAGTCGAACTCGTTGTTCATATGAAATAGTTCCGCCAGATGAAATCGACTATACAGCCGTTTGACAAACGGACTTGTTAGACGGATTTTATATACAGTCCCGATAAATAGTCGGGACTGTTTTTTTGTGAATTTAAGTTGTCATTGCGAGCGTAAGCGAAGCAATCTCGACCTGTCATTCCCGCGCAGGCGGGAATCCAGTAGGGTGGACAGCTTTGCTGTCCACGCGTTTCAAGTTTGTAGGGTGGGCTTTAGCCCACGCGGTTATTTTAAAATCAATGGAATCCGCGAAATCCGCGGTTAAAAAAACTCTGTGTCCTCTGTGTTCTCTGTGGCTAAAAAAAAATGTTCGTAAAAAGGAGCAAAAATTGTCAGAGATTTATATCGACCCGAAGTACAAATCGATTTTGCCTTTAAGAGAGACCGAAAAGGCCATCAAGGAAATCAAAGACTATTTTGAGCAGACCCTCGCCTGGAATCTGAATTTGCAGCGCGTCTCTGCCCCGCTGTTTGTCCGCAAAGGCTCCGGCATAAACGACGACCTTAACGGCATCGAACGAAAGGTAACTTTCCAGATAAAAGACGATGCCGAGTCGGATGCAGAAGTGGTTTTCTCGCTGGCCAAATGGAAGCGAATGGTGCTGGCCGACTACGGCTTTAATGTCGGCGAAGGCCTCTATACCGATATGAACGCCATCAGACCAGACGAGGACAGCCTCGATAATCTCCACTCGATTTACGTTGACCAGTGGGACTGGGAAAGAGTCATCAGTCCCCAGCAGAGAAATCTCGATTTTCTCAAAGACGTTGTGCAGAAGATATACAACGCCGTTCGCGAAACAGAGACGCACATAAGCAAACTATATCCGGCTATTAAACCGATTCTGCCGAAGAAAATTCAGTTCGTTCATACCGAAGAGCTTCTGGCGATGTACCCGAATCTTACGCCCAAACAGCGAGAGGATAAAATTGTCGCCGAATACGGCGCGGTGTTTTTAATCGGCATCGGCGGCGAATTGGCTGACGGCACAATCCACGATGGCAGAGCGCCCGACTACGATGATTGGACTACGCCGACAACCGAAGGCTTTAAAGGCCTCAATGGCGACATTCTGCTCTGGTATCCGATACTAAATAAAACTTTCGAAATTAGTTCGATGGGCATCAGAGTTGACAAAGACGCGATGCTGCGGCAGCTTGCGATTCGCAACGCCTCCGACAGAACGAAATTTGATTGGCATAAGAGACTTGTCAATGGCCAACTGCCCTTATCAATTGGCGGCGGAATCGGCCAATCGAGACTGTGTATGTTTTTATTGAGAAAAATCCACGTCGGCGAAGTCCACGCAAGCATCTGGCCCGACGATATTCTCAAAAAAGCCTCAAACGCAGGAATCAAATTATTGTAAAAAAATGAAACAGAGCCGCGACAGTAATGGAGCGGTCATTCTTTTTTCATTTAGCCCCCGCACCTGCCTGTCCTGAGCCTGTCGAATGGATCACCATGGCAGGGTTTGTGTCATTTCGACCGTAGGGAGAAATCTGTTTTAATTCCCATCGCCGTAAGCGATTCCTCAATTAAAAACTAAAAATTAAAAACTTAAAACTATTCCTGTTCCCATTTTTCGCACTATTTTTCAAATCTCAAATCTGTGATTTTCCAATTCGAAGTGTGCAATAAATTTTGTGTAAATGTCTCTATAACATCAGTTAAAATCGGCTTAAAAATATGTTTACCGCATGTTTGATACATAGCATGCATTAGTATTCTATACGTAGGTGAAACAAATGTTATAAGAAAGCCTTCTTTTGGCCATGAGCCAGCAAATTTAAACTCCCAAATACTATAAGTAATTTCATTAATGATTTTTGGCCCTTCAATCAAAGTGCTTTCTATTTTCCCGAATTTTTTCGTTGATTTAAGCATCTCTGCCCCCGCTGCCTCGATACCACCAGACATTTTACCTTGCAGTGTACTATACATTACATGAACACTTGCATCATAAGGACATTGTGCTGTTTCGTCCCAAGTAGCTGTTGGTGCAAAAATAACATTCAAAAAATCACCTGAAAATTCCTCGTTGTTAATCTTCCAGTCTCCCGGAAAAAAAAGTTCGATATTAAATGATGGCATTCTGTAAGTCAATTTTTCACCAAATTCTTTTTGCCTTAATAATGCAAGTTGCTCTATATATCCCCCTATATCAAAATCTCGTCTATACTCCTCTATATTGTTCCTGAGAGCTTTACTCTGACACAATGGCTCTTTTTGTGACAACTCATCACATTTATTAAACCATTTTTTAGCATTTGACATATCTCCCATATCATAAAATGATGCCCACTTCATTTGTGCCACCCAGAAATCATAGGAAACAGAATCCATGTCTTGAGGTGATACCAAGCCTGCTTGTTCCACAAAAGCAAGAGCGCGTTGACTATTTCCAATTTTCAAATATGCTCTTGCGCAAGTTAGATAAGCGTCTCCATATTCGGGAAGAAGTTTTGTAACAATCTCTTCGTGTTTAAGGGAGTCATATTCTCTGTGGAATTCTCCAAGAAGATATTCAGCATATTTATGATGAACCATTGCACGGAGAGACTTTCTATCTACAGATAACGCGGGCGGAATATCAAACCCCAATTCTTTGTGTTCATTTTCTAGATGGCATTTTTCCTCATCTGAAGCAGGTGTACCATCTAAATGTTTGAGCTCTCCATAATCTTTGCAGCTAAAATCTGGAAAATCGGGGTCTGCTAATGATGCTGCACGCTCAAATTCTTTTTCTATGTGTTTATATCGTTTCCAATATCTTTTGCTTTTTCTATCGACACATTGATATAAATCAGCAAGAAGAAGATGTAATTTGATCCCAATCCAATTACCAAAAATTATTTCTCTAACATCTCTTTGGTTTAAAATTCGATAAATCGTAAGTATTCCACGAATATATTTGCCGTGAGATTTATATGCCAAGGCAAGCAAATAAGCAAAATAACGATCACGAGGATACCATTTGCACAATTTACAAAGCATGTGTAAATGAATCTTTGTAGGTGGAATTTCCGTTAGCATAGAAGCAAATTTTTTTGTTTCCTCTTGAAAAGCATAGCGATCTTTATAACGTAAATGAGCAGATTTGAGCACAGCAGAAATTACTTGTTTTGCTAAATCTAAAGTCAATTCTGATGGACCAAATTGACCATCATAAACTAATGCTTTGGAATTGGTAACGGGCCATATAGATGCGATTACTCGTCGCACTTCCTTCTCTTTTAAGTACTGACAGTTTAATTGCAAAAGTTCTGTTACATATTCAATCCGTGGAGCCAATTTAAAATCTTTTAATATCTTTATTTTGTCATAAACATTTTTTTGGTCATCGGACAATTTATCTTTAAAAAGTTGCCAAACGCTCTTAAGGTTGTCCGAGAATTTTGTAATTTCAGTTTTTTGTATTTCGTGCCCTTTATTAAAAGAAGCAAGAAATGTAGCGACAGAATCAAAGCGACCATCACATAATTTAACTAATAAATTTAAAGCTTCATCTGCCACCTGTACGTCCAGAGATTTCGCCGCAACCAAGGTAAATTTGCTAAATTCTTCAGGGGTAACTAAGGACATTTCCGTTAATTTACATTCTGGTAAAATTTTATTAATATCAGAGGAGGAGACCGGAAGACGATGTTGATTTATGGTTACAACAAAAGCATGAAGATCAAGTTGTGTTTTTAATTGATCATAAAGATTTCTAAGATTTACAAGTGCATCCAAACGAGCAGCTTCACGGTCAATAAATAAATCAGATGAAGCCTGTGCAAAGCCCCAATCATAATCATCTATCATAACAATTACTCTTTTGACATCTTTTTGCTTGGGCAATGGTACTGTTGAATTTATATAACCTTTTGCAAGATATACAACTTTAGCACCTGAAACATTGGAAAGTCTGTTCACAAATTCAGCCGCTTCTCTTGTTTTTCCGACTCCAGATGTCCCAAGAAAAATATGTATTCCTGGTGTTGCATCCTCTTGCAAATCCCTCTTAATTAGTTCCGGGGTAACATTAAGTGGAGATGACAAATTGGATATAAGTTCCTCTATTGGAACAACCACAAAAGGCGATTCGCTTTGATTATGATGCCGTCGAAAATAATCAATAACCTTGAGTACAGAGGTAAATGCCCCAAATAAGTTGAATAAAAGATTTAATAACCACATTTAGGTCGAGTCCTATTCTGCTATTTCGCATTTAGATATTTGATTTTCTCCCCGCTCCTGTTTTTAATTTTCAAAACTTTTTTTCTGATAACCGATAACTGCTCCCTGATAACGGTCTTATTTTACTCTTTTTCTTCCCAACCTCAACCTAAATTGTCCGCTTAATAAAAAATCCCGCGTGAATCTGCGACATCAGCGTCTAAAAAAAATAAAAATCCCCTCGCCGACAGGCGAGTTCCTCATTCTGTCTACTGTATTCTGTATCCTGAATTCTCTTTTCAAAACTTGTCAATTTCTTATCAAAACTTGTTAAAAACTACAAAAAATCTGTGAAAATCCGTGAAATCCGCGGTTAAATTTGAATTTTCTTATCAAAATTTTACAAAATTTGCAATTTACTTGCGCATTTGGCCGAAGTGCCTGTTCATAAGTCTTTATTTTACGTTGTAAAAAAAGAACGAAAAATAAGCACTTACGCGCATAAAAAAAGCGGCTCCCATACTACGTATGAGAGCCGCCACGATCTATGTGAGAACAAGGAGGAGGCGAAGAGTATCATTTCAATTTTTTATTAACTTTTTCTTGTTTCTTGTTCCACTCTATAATACGGCTGCACTATCGCTTTGTTCGAGATATTCCATTTTTTTGTAACTATTTTTTGCGTAAATAGTTATGTTCCCGCCAGAAAGCCGCTTGAAAAGGCAAATTGCAGATTATATCCGCCGCAGGGGGCATCGACGTTCATTATTTCGCCGGCAAAAAACAGGCCTTTGCAAATCTTTGATTCCATCGTTTTGCTGTCGATTTCAGCGGTATCGACTCCCCCGCGTGTTATTGTGGCCTTTTCAATAACTTCTGTGCCTGCAATGGTTAGCGGAAAACTTTTTAATTTTCCGACAATTTCTTTTCTTGTTTTTTTATCAATCTGGCTCGATTTCCCATCTGCTATCCGTTCAGCAAGAGCTTTCGGCAAAAAACGATACAGAACAGACCCAGCCGTTTTATTTTGATTCTCTGCGAATGATTTTGTTAGTTCCAAATCCAAATTCTCAACAGAAATGTTTGGCAGGAAATCGAGCGAAATTTTTAGATTTTGCAGATGTTCGCAGGCCGTTCTGCTGAAGTCCAAAACGGCAGGGCCGCCAATGCCGGTGTGCGTAAAAATCATCGCGCCGCGGGACGTGATTTTTTTATTGGCGATTTTGCCGCTTATCAAAACATCCTGTACGCTCACGCCTGCCAATGATGTGAATTTTTCTTTTGTAATTAGCGGCACAAGGCAGGGGATTGGCGTTATGATTTTGTGGCCGAGCGATTTGGCGAATTGGTATCCGCTGCCGTCGGAGCCGGTTTGCGGCCAGCTAACGCCGCCGGTCGCGATAATAAGCGATTTGGCCGATATTGAGAATTTGTCAGATTGAATAGTAAAATCATCATCTTTTTTAATTGAATTTATTTTTGTGCCGTAAATAATTTTTACATTCGGCTTTTTGAGTTCATCGGTCAAAACTTTACAAACATCGCTGCTGCGGTTTGTTTTTGGGAATACACAGCCCACACAACCGTTTTGCTCGACAATAGTTTCAAGGCCTCGCTGGGCGAAAAAATCTCTCAATTTTTCAGGCGGGAAAGTATGAATGCAGTGCCGGACAAATTTATCGAAAGGCTTATATTCTCTGATAAATTCGTCGATGTTGCCGGTGTGGGTGTGGGTTAGGTTGCATCTTCCGCCGCCTGTGAGCAGAAGTTTTCTGCCTGCCGCTGAATTTGATTCAGCGACAACGACATTTTTGCCGCCTGTCGCAGCGGTACAGGCCGCCATAAGCCCAGCCGCCCCGGCTCCGATTATACATATACCAGTTTCAATCATAATAAAAGAGTATATCAGAAAAAGAGGGGTAAAAAAAGGCACAAAGGCACATAGGCACAAAGTTGTGGAGTCGCCTAACGGTGGAACTGTTATCAGCCAAAGGCGCAAGTTGCGCTTGCGCGCGTGAACTTAAGTCCTTTATTTACGTTGACCGCTGCCATGCAAATAAAAGACTTACGATGAGTCGCTTGCGCGAATTTTTGTTCACATTTTTTGCTATAACTCCTTTATTTATGTTGTCAGTTGGAACGTGAAATAAGGACTTATGGACGACATTTCGGCCAAACGCGCAAGTTTTTTGCAAATTTTGTAAAATTTCTTCAAATTTTGTTAAGTTTTCGCTCACTTTTGAACGATTTTTATCAAAAATCGTCGAGTTTTTATCAGTTTTGAGTGGTTTTTAGCAAGTTTTGAAAAGGATATAAGGGGTAGGGGATAGAAAGTAGTCAGTAGCCAGTATTCAGTAGTCAGTAGGTGGAATCGCCTTCCGTTTTCGCGATGCTTCTGTCTTCGTTAAAACTACGACAAGACAGGTCGACGCGACAGGGCGGCGATGGAGTTCGACTTTTTTAGATGTGGATTTTTTGTTAAGCGGACGAAATTGATTGAGTTTTAAAGAAGTGGGGATATAATTTTGGCTGATTCGCCGGAGGCGGGTGAATTTTAAAAATGAAAAACAGGAACAGAGAAGAAAAGTGACGGTAGAAATTCAGCGATTAACAGGAACACCTGAACCAATTGGCAAGGAATGGATGAGCGTTGCTTACATGCGGGCTATATGTGCGCAAGCAGGTTTAACTATAAGTGCTCCGATTTTTGACAATGGAATTGATTTACATGTAGGTTCTTATAAACCAATAGGTGGTAGCGGCATAGCAAATGCTTTTCTTGCACTTCAGCTAAAGGCTACTGAAAGTTGGACAGTAGGAAGTAATAACTGTATTAAATATGATCTTCCTGTAAAAAATTATAACCTGTTACGTGCCAATAGTATTTGTCCGCAGTATCTTGTATTGTTTACTTTGCCCTCTGAAATAAACCACTGGATAACATATCAATTTGAACATACCGAGCATAAACATGTGATTGAAATGCGGCATATGGCTTATTATCTTAGTCTAGCAGGAAAACCAGAAGTTGAAAATGCAGAAACAATTAGAGTCAGTATTCCAATTGGTAATAAATTGACTGCGGATGTATTGAAGAACTTGTACCAACAGTTTGCTCAACAATCTTGGGCAACTAACCAAAGGAATAATGTGTAATGATGTCACGCCTTAACATCCCTGATAATCTCTTGAGGATAATTGACCCCTCAGCAGTAAAGGCTTTCTTACTGAGCTCAGGATTTGAGTTGAGTGGGATAAATAGTGATATTGCTGAAGCATATAGTATTAAAGACGGTGGAATTGTTATTTTGCCACTTAAAAAAGAAACTCATGAATATACCAAGTTATTGCGGTCATTAGTGGAATACATAGGCCAAACAATGAACCTGTCATTTGACGATGTATTAGGGCTCATTGCCAATCCTAATAGTGATATTATGCGATATAGGATTCAAACAGAGGATTCTAAATTTGGTCATCTTCGTGCCGATGAAATCCGAACTGCAACTGCTGGTATTTACAACATATTATTCAACTCGGCCAAAAAGATTGCTAGTATTAGAAAAAGGCAAATTCAAGACTCTGCCTATAAATATGCAGATGGTTGTAAGTTTGGGCAAACTGAATATGGAAGTTTTGTGCTAAAAGTATTCTGCCCTACCAGCGATTTAGGAATAAAAACAGAATATGCAGAGCCATATTGCAGAGAAGTCACACGAGGTGTTATTGAAAATTTCCGTTTTCTTGCATCTAATGATGTGAATGATCCAGAAATCGCATTACCACCAACTATGTCTAAAGATATTGTAAGATCAATCAAGGAAATGCAACCATCAGCACCATTAATGTTTTCAGCAGGTCTTACTGTGCGATATTCTCCTCTTAAAGATCCAAGCAGCATTTTAGAAAATAAATATAGTAAAACAGAAGATGAAAAATTAGATATTAAGAGCAATTTATTTGACAATGCTGAAATGTTATATCAGCGTTATAGTAAAACAGATGATTTGGAACGTGAACTTTTAACAGGTTTTATTACCGATTTACATAAAGATCCTCCGAGTGAAAAAGAAGCTAAGGAGCCAATCCTACATCGGATTACAATGGATTTAAAATTCGGCAGCGCACGCCGTAAAGTAAATACGATATTGATGGCATCTGAATATCATAAAGCTGTTGAATGGCACGATGGAGGAGTAGAAATAGTACTTGATGCCAAGATTGATAAAAGTACAAAAAAATGGAGTGTGCACGAAATGGTTGATCTGCGGCCTCGTGACCCACAGGCTGAGGATAATAGGCTCTTTTGAAAACCGCCGAATAACTTTGACGGCTAATACAATAGATTCCCGATCAGGTCGTGGGAATGGCGGAAGGGATTGCCGCGTCGGCCTACGGCCTCCTCGCAATGACAACGAACCCCGTCATACGAGATGACGGGAAATAAGTTTGAAGAAATGCAAATTTTATGAACCCTGCCATAGTGACGGCAGGGCTAAACACGAAAATAACAACGCGTGGACAGAAAATCTGTCCACCCTACCAAACTGGATTCCCGCCTTAGTTCGACAAGCTCACCACAGGTCGCGGGAATGACGGAGACGCACGCCGTGCGTCTCTACCGAGGGGCGGCAGAGTGACAAAGGGATTGCCGCGTCGGCCTTGCGGCCTCCTGACAATGACAACGAACCCCGTCATACAAGATGACGGGGCTAAACGACCGCCAATGAGATTTTAAAATAAACCGCGTGGGATATGAAGAACCGCCGGTAAAACCAGCGGCTAAATATTGTCGCCGTACAATCTCAATTTGTTTGCCGTCAGGGGGATTCGGAGCGATGTCCACGACGAAATTTTAGTGTTCGTCTGTACCTGCCTCATAGCCATTTATTGTGGGTTTTTAACATTACAAAAGTCTCGGTTTTTGAAATCCCTTTGATTGTCGAAAGTGTTTTTGTGAGAAATTGGATAAGTCCCTTGTTGGAAGCGACCAATATTTCAACAATAAGGTCGTAGCGGCCTGAAACGATGGCAACCGAGATTACGCCTTCCAATTCGGCAATTTCCTGTGCCTTCTGGTCGAGGAGTTTGCTTTCGGCGACATTAACGCCGAGCAATGCAAGTTGCTGATTCTCCAGTATTTCAGGATTTCTAAGTGCTTTTATCTTAAGTATGCCGGCATCCTGAAGTTTCTTGATTCGCTGGCGAATAGCGCCTTCAGAAAGTCCCATTTCACGCGCAACAACACTATTTGGGGCATAATTTTCCGATAAGCGATTAATTATATTCCAATCAGTGCTATCCGGCTGCATACCAATACTCCAATTCATTCCAATATCGATTCCAGTGGAGTATATTCAATGCCGAGGCTCTTGGCAACATTATTGTAAACACATTTACCTTTGTACACATTTACACCGAGGGCAATATCCTGATTCAGGCGGCAGGCCTTTTCGAGGCCGTGTTCGGCAATCAGCAGTCCATAACGCAGAGTTGTGTTGGTTAACGCAATTGTAGAGGATAGTGCCACGGCACCTGGCATATTTGCGACGCAGTAATGCACAACGCCATCGACCACATAAATAGGATTGTCGTGCGTAGTGGGATGTGTTGTTTCGGCACAGCCGCCCTGGTCAACCGCAATATCAACAAGCACTGCGCCTTTTTTCATATTTGCCAAATGCCGGCGTTTGATTAGGTGCGGGGCTTGTGCGCCGGGAATTAGTACCGCTCCGATAACCAAATCGGCTTCATAAAGCACATTCTCGATATTTGCATCATTACTATAAAGTGTGGTGATGCTGGTGCCAAAGATATCGTCAAGATATGCCAGACGATTTGAGTCGATATCGAGAATGGTAACATTTGCACCGATACCGACAGCCATCTTGCAGGCGTTCATACCAGAGACCCCGCCGCCGAGAATAGCGATATTGCCGCGTTTTATTCCAGGCACGCCGCCCAAAAGGATTCCACGGCCACCAAAGGGTTTTTCAAGGTATTTAGCGCCTTCTTGTATGGATAATCTACCGGCGATTTCGCTCATTGGTTTAAGGCAGGGGAGTAATCCTGTGGGCGTTGCAATGGTTTCATAGGCGACCCCTTTAATTTTGCGATTGAGCATAGCGTCTGTGAGTTCTCTTGAAGCGGCAAGATGCAGATAGGTATAGAGTATCTGGTCTTGATGAAGCAGGTTGTATTCTTCAGGGAGGGGTTCTTTAACTTTGACAATCATATCGCAATCATCGAAAATCTTTTTTCTGTCGCTCACGATAGTTGCGCCGGCCTGGGTGTATTCATTGTCTTCAAATCCGGCGTTTTTGCCCGCGTCTTTTTCAACCATTACTTTGTGGCCGCGTGCGATATACGCCCGCACGCAGGGGGGTGTAAGGCCGACCCTGTATTCATGTGTTTTGATTTCTTTTACTGTTCCGATTTTCATAGTAACTCCTATATAATTGATTTTGCCGCATTATACTACGAATAACGTAGATAAGTCAACAAAAAAATACGAATACAGCAAAATATGTTTTTATGGTTTTTTTATGAAGATGTTGAGATGTGGTTTGTTTGACAACCGGAGGTACGGTTTGTAAAACATTCCCTTGCGTGTTTGGCCGATGTTGACTTTTGGTATTACTACGAATAGACTGCGGCGATGCCGGAAAATAAACGACCCGAAATGCCGAAATTTATCTATATTCATATTCCGTTTTGCCAATCGAAATGCTTTTACTGCGGATTTTTTTCCAGACCCGCGGATAAACGCGATGTTGAAAAGGTATTAGACGCGGAAATTGCCGAGCTGAAAAAATCGGCGATTTACAGGCCTGTTGAAACATTATATATAGGCGGCGGGAGTCCTGCCTGCATAGGCGGGCAAACGCTGTGCGACTTCCTCAAAAAAATCCTCGCAATAACCGGACAAACAAAAGAATTCACCGTAGAGATAAATCCCAACGATGCGGATGAGAAGTTATTTGCCGAACTTAAAAATGTCGGCGTGAACAGAATTTCAATCGGAGCGCAATCGTTCGTTCAAAGCGAATTGGATTTTCTCGGCAGAAAATATACTCCCGAAAAAATTTTTCAGACAATTCAGTCGGCAAAAAAATCCGGTTTTAAAAATATCGGCATCGACCTGATTTTTGCCATACCAAATTCAAACTTAAAAAGCTGGTGTCAAAATCTGCAAACGGCAATCGGTCTCGATATTCAGCATATCAGCGCGTACAGTCTTACCTATGAAAAGAACACGCCTCTGGAAAAAAGTAAATTATCAGGAATTGTAAAAAGTGTCGATGAAAACGCTGACAGAGAAATGTACGAAACAGCTATTAAAACGCTTTCTGCCGGTGGTTTTGAGCATTACGAGATTTCCAATTTCGCAGCGGCAGGGTTCAAATGCAGACATAATCTGGCATACTGGAAGAACGAACAATATCTTGGAGTAGGCCCGGCGGCGGCAAGCTCGAGCGGTAATTTCAGATTTGAAAACGTCAATGATATTGACAAATACGTCCAGCGCATCGGCCAAAATGAAGATGCCGCGGACGAAAAAATAATTATCACGGACATTGAAAGGGCGGCGCAGACGGCGGTTTTAAATCTTCGGCTTACGGAGGGGATAAATTTGGCGGAATATAAACAAAAAACCGGTTTTGGTATTTATGAATTGTTTAAAGCGTCAGTTGAAAAAAATCTCAAATCAAATTTGCTTGAGCTGAATGGCGGTTGTTTGAGGCTTAGCAAAAATGCGCTGCCGATAGCTGATTTTGTGCTGTGTGATTTTGCCGAGCCGGACGAAAACCGCGTGGGCTTCCGCCGTCGCTAATAGCTGCGACGCGACAAAAGAGCCCACTCAAACTTGAAACGCGTGGACAGAAAATCTGTCCACCCTACACGCTAAAAGTGAAAAAAGAATTCAGAATACAGAAGACAGAATGTGGAATCGGCGTTGCCGATGAGATTTAATGAACCCTGCCAAGGTGTTGGCAGGGCTAACCGCAAACCCGCGGGGCAGGCGGGTTTCTTTGATTTTTAGTGTTGCGAATTTTCTTGTCTTTTGCCGGCGGATTGTGTATCATTATGACGCATGGTTAATCAGATAAAAAATGTCGGCTTCAATTCACAGGCAATTATCGGCCTGCTCGCCCTTATTTTGCGCCGCTAAGGCGCACATAAATTTTTCTCCTATCTCCCATATTGTTTTTTTAGTTTAATAGTAGAATTTTTCTAACTTTTGCTGCATAATTCCAGTTTCAGGCTAAAAAAGGAGACATAATATGTCTGCTGAAGAAAAAGTGATAGTTTTTGATACAACATTAAGAGACGGCGAACAGGCGGCTGGTACTCGGCTCGGCGTTCGGGAAAAGCTCGAACTGGCGGTTCAGCTTGCCCGGCTCGGCGTTGATGTAATTGAGGCTGGGTTTCCGATTTCCTCGCCGCTGGATTTTGAATCGGTTCAGCTTATCGCAAAAGAGATAAGCACGGCGACAATCTGCGCACTTTCGCGCGCAGTTGAAAAGGATATTGATTCCGCCGGTGCGGCTTTGAAAAAAGCAAAGCGCGGTCGAATTCATACCGGCCTGGGAATCAGCGATATTCACATCGCGAGCAAATTCAAGGACGACAAATACGGCAAAACTCTTGAAGCGAAAAAAGATAAAGCTCTCGATATGGGCGTAAAGGCTGTCAAGCGTGCCAAAGAATATACCGGCGATGTCGAATTTTATTGCGAAGACTCCGGCAGGGCGGACAGAGATTATCTGTATAAAGTTGTCGAGGCGGTAATCGCGGCCGGCGCGACGACGGTGAACATTCCCGATACGACCGGCTATTCGATACCGGAACAATACGGAAAATTGATTGCGGATATTATTAAGAATGTGCCGAACAGCAAAAAAGCCGTGTTCAGCGTTCACTGCCATGACGATTTAGGAATGTCGGTAGCTAACACGCTGGCCGGCGTTGCCAATGGCGCGCGGCAGATTGAATGCACAATCAACGGCGTTGGTGAACGAGCGGGCAATGCCTCGCTTGAAGAATCTATTATGGCGATTAGAACGCGAAAGGATTTCTTCAAGGTCGATACCGGGATAAACGCGAAAGAACTTTACAAAACCAGCAGAATGGTTTCTGAAATGCTCGGCATATTTGTCCCGCCGAATAAAGCGATTGTCGGCGCGAACGCATTTGCGCACAGCAGCGGCATTCACGTTGACGGCTTTCTGAAAAATCCGCTCACTTATGAGATTATCAGGCCTGAAGATGTCGGCTCGCCGAAGAGCGCGGTTGTGCTGACCGCACGAACAGGCAGGCACGGCCTGAAGCACAGGCTCGGCGAACTTGGTTATGAGGTTTCCGATACTGAACTTGAGACAATTTATCAGCGGTTTCTCGATGTTGCGGACAAGAAGACCGAAGTGTTTGACGAAGATATAGCCGCTCTTGTCGGCGATGAAAGAAGAAGCGTCGAACAAACGTTTGAACTTCAGTATCTTCACGTTGCGTGCGGAACGGGAACTTTGCCGACGGCGAGCGTGAAAGTTAAAACTAAAGGGAAAGATACGCCGATTATCGCGGCGGCCTGCGGCGATGGTCCGGTTGATGCCGCGTATGAAGCAATAAGAATCGCTACCGGCCTTTCGCCGAAGGTTGACCATTATTCGATTAAGGCGGTAACCGGCGGAAAAGACGCGCTCGGAGAAGCGACCGTAAAAGTCCTCGATGAAGACGGCGTAAGATTTACCGGCAGAGGCATTTCGACTGATATTATCGAAGCCTCGGCAAAAGCGTATGTTGACGCGATTAATAGAATGGCAGCAGCGAAAATTTAAACGCTGATTATGCAGATTACACTGATTTTAAAAAAGGATACTCTAAAAATGTCAATGACAATAACAGAAAAGATTCTTGCTGCGGCGGCAAGGAAAAATAAAGTTGAGCCAGGCGATTTAATCGACGCGAAAATCGACTGCATAATGTGCCACGATGTAACTACGCCGGCGGCGATTTCAATGCTGAAGGAAAAGGGTATCGACAAGGTTTTCGATAACGAAAAAATTGTCGTTACGCCCGACCATTTTCAGCCCGCAAAGGATATAAAATCCGCGGAGCTGCATAAACGGCTCGACGACTGGGCGAAAGATAAAAAAATTAAAAATTATTATCCGCTCGGCAGGGCAGGCGTTTGTCACGCGCTTCTGCCGGAGCAGGGGCATATTCGTCCGGGCGAAGTAATTGTCGGCGGAGACAGCCATACTTGCACTTATGGCGCGTTCGCGGCGTTTTCGACCGGAATCGGCTCGACCGATTTAGCCGCTGCTATCGCGACCGGCAATCTGTGGTTTAAAGTTCCCGCGTCAATGAAGTTTGTTCTTAATGGCAAACTTTCAAAAGGCGTGTACAGCAAAGATGTGATACTTGATGTGATTGCGAAAATAGGCACCGACGGCGCGCTGTACAGGGCGATGGAATTTGTCGGCCCGGCATTAAAGTATATGTCTATGGAAGCGAGAATGACCATAACGAATATGGCAATCGAGGCTGGCGGCAAAAATGGAATTATCGGTTTCGATGATACGACAAAGCAGTATCTTGATGAGCATCTTAAGAGCAAAAAAACCGATTATAAGGTTTATCAGTCTGACCCGGACGCGAAATATGAAAGCGTTCTTGAAATTGACTGCTCGAAGTTAGAGCCTATGGTTGCATTTCCTCATCTGCCAAGCGGCGGGAAGAAAATCGGCGACTGCGCAGGGCTGGCTATGAATCAGGCTTATATTGGAAGCTGCACAAACGGCAGAATTGAAGATTTAAGAATTGCCGCTGCGATAATGAAAGGCAAAAAAGTCGCGATACGGACAATCATTGTTCCGGCCACGCCGGAAATCTGGAAACAGGCGATGGACGAAAAATTGTTCGATGTGTTTTATGCCGCTAACTGTGTAATCAGCGCACCGACCTGCGGAGCGTGTCTGGGCGGGTTTATGGGAATTCTCGCCGCCACAGAAAGATGCGTCAGCACTACCAACAGAAATTTTGTCGGCAGAATGGGCAGCCCGAAGAGTGAAGTATATTTAGCCAGTCCGGCGACAGCAGCAGCATCGGCCATAGAGGGCAAGTTGGTCGATTGCAGAAAATATGTTTAAACACTGATTACGCGGATTACACAGATTTTTAAATGACTTTAATAGTAAAAAACCAATATGTTGTAAGCGGGCTGACTGGCGATATTATAGGCGCTGCGATGGAAGTGCATAACCAATTAGGTCCCGGTTTTCTGGAAAGTGTTTACGATGAGGCATTAGCGGTTGAATTGGCTCAACGAAAAATAAAGTTTGAAAGGCAAAAAGAATTACCAGTCTATTACAAGCAGCATTATGTAAAAAAGTTTGTGTGCGATTTTGTTGTTGATAACAAGATAATTGTTGAAGTCAAAGCTATTAGCACACTAAGTGAAATAGATAGGGTGCAATTGACGAGTTATTTAAAGGCAAGTGGCACAGAAATTGGCTTATTGCTGAATTTTGGCGGCAGGTCATTGGAGTTCAAGAGAATGATATACTCAAAAGAGAATCGGCAAAATCAGTGTTTAAGCGAAATGGATTGAAAAATAATCAGTGAAATCAGCGTAATCAGCGTTTAAATAAGAAAGAAAGATAATGGCAAAAGCACACGTTTATAAAAGAGACCATATAAATACTGATGAGATTATCCCGGCAAGGTATTTGAATACCGATGACACGGCGGAGCTTGCTCTGCATTGTATGGAAGACCTTGATATGGGTTTTATAAAAAAATGCAAGCCCGGCGACTGCATTGTCGCGGGCGACGATTTCGGCTGCGGCTCAAGTCGCGAGCACGCGGTCTGGGCGTTGCAGGGCGCAAAGGTCGGCGCGGTTATCGCAAAGAATTTCGCCCGGATTTTTTATCGCAACTGCATCAACTGCGGTTTTTATCCGATTGAAATGGCAAACGCAACTGAAGCAATTGCCGACGGCGATGAAATAGAAATCGACTACAAAAAAGGCGTGATAAATAATAAGACGCAGAAAAAGGAAATAAAGTTTAAGCCTCTGCCGGACTTCGCGATTGAAATTATTAACGATGGCGGACTGTTGAACCATATTAAAAATAAAAAATAAAAGATAAAAAATACAAATCAAAATTTAAAAATAGTTATGCCGGAGGCGTTCCATAATTTTGATATTTAATTTTTGATTTTTGATATAGAATTAAACTCACAACTAAATTTGAGAAAGGATAAGTTTAAAATGAAGACGTACAAGATTGCCGTGATGGGCGGCGACGGCACAGGGCCGGAAGTAACGGCTGAAGCGGTAAAAGTTTTAAAGGTTGCGGAAGCGAAATTCGGATTCAAAACCGATTTGACGGATTTCGATTTCGGCGGCGAAAGGTATAAACGCACCGGCGAAACTCTGCCGGACAGCGCAATTGCCGAATTCCGCAAGTTCGACGCGATTCTTCTCGGCGCAATCGGGCATCCGGATGTAAAGCCCGGCATTCTCGAAAAGGGAATTCTGCTCAAGGCGCGTTTTGAGCTTGACCAGTATATTAATTTGAGGCCGGTCAGACTATTCCCTGGCGTTGAATGTCCGCTTAAGGATAAAGGCCCAAAGGAAATTGACTATGTTGTAATTCGCGAAAACTCCGGCGACGCATACACCGGCACAGGCGGCTTCACAATGAAAGGCACACCGAACGAAGTTGCGGTACAGTCTGCCGTGTACAATCGTTTCCAGGTTGACAGATGTTTGAAGTACGCGTTTGAATACGCAAGAAAGTACGGCAAGAAAGCTCGCGGTGTCGGCAAAGAAAACACACTCGCTCTGGTCGGCAAGACAAACGTTCTTACGTTTATTTATGACCTGTGGGAAAGAGCGTTCCACGAAATGGGACAAAAAGAATATCCCGATATTCGCAGAGATTATTATCACGTTGACGCAACCTGTATGTGGATGGTCAAGAGCCCGGAATGGTTCGATGTTCTTGTTACCGGCAACCTGTTCGGCGACATCATCACCGACCTTGGCGCGATAACGCAGGGCGGTATGGGCATCGCAGCGGGCGGAAATCTTAATCCGGAAGGCGTTTCAATGTTTGAGCCGATTGGCGGGAGCGCGCCGAAATATACAGGTATGGGCGTTATCAATCCGCTTGCGGCGATTTGCGCAGCGCAAATGATGCTCGATACTCTCGGCGAAGAAAAAGCCGCAAAGAAAATCGATGTCGCAGTGAAGTTTGTTACCGCAAATAAAATGAAGAGTATGGCAGCAGGCAAAATGGGCTATTCAACTTCGCAGGTCGGCGATTTGGTCGCTGAAAAAATAGCAGAGTAAAAATAAATTTTCAGTCAGCCGTCGGCAAAACCGGCGGCTGATTTTTTTAATTTTTAGGAATGATTCGCACATTATGGATATTCAACAAAGATATAATTCAGCTTTGCGGTTATTGAAAAAATATAATCAGGCTCATCTTCTTAATTTCTTTAATCAGCTTGATGACGCAGGTAAAACAAAATTGTTAAATCAAATTGATGAGATTGAATTTGATGGCCTCAATGAAAAGATAGAAAAATATGTAAAAAAATCCGCTCCTGTTGAATTGCCTAAAAATTTTTCGGCAGCGCCTGTTTATCCCGCCTTGCCGAAGACAGACGAACAAAAAGCAAAATACGCCAAAGCAATTGCGCAGGGGCAGAAACTTATATCGTCTGGCAAAGTTGCGGCTTTTGTCGTTGCCGGCGGGCAGGGGACGAGGCTTGGTTTTGACGGGCCGAAAGGCGATTTTGCAATAAGTCCGATTAAAAACAAAACGCTGTTCAGGCTTTTTGCAGAGCAGATTGTCGCTGCGGGGGCAAAATATAAATTCGAGCCTGTATGGTACATAATGACAAGTCCGCTCAATCACGAGCAGACGCTGGACGTTTTCAAAAAGAATGATTTCTTCGGCCTGAAAAAAACAAACGTTTTTTTCTTCCAGCAGGGGACGGAAGTCAATTATTCTGCCGATGGCAAGATTCTACTTTCGGAAAAAGACGAGCTTGCTGCGTCGCCCGACGGCCACGGCGGGAGTTTGAGAGCGATTTACAAAAATGGCGCTGCCGCAGATATGAAAACTCGTGGCATAGAATACATAAGTTATTTTCAGGTTGATAACCCGCTGATAAATATATTCGACCCGCTGTTTGTCGGTCTGCACGCGCTGGACAATTCTCAAATGTCATCGAAGGCTCTGGCAAAAGCGCATCCGCTTGAAAAGGTCGGCAATTTTTGTGTGATTGACGGCAAGGTTACCGTAATCGAATATAGCGACCTTTCCGATGAACAGGCACAGATGAAAAATTCCGATGGCTCTCTGTTGTTCTCGGCGGGCAGTATAGCGATTCATATTATCAATCGCGCATTTGTTGAGCAGCTTAACGCAAAGGGCTTTGCTCTGCCATATCATCGTGCCGTGAAAAAAATATCGCACATAGATTTAAGCAGCGGCAAAAAAATCGCTCCCGAAAAGCCGAACGGCATAAAACTTGAAACGTTTGTATTTGACGCTCTGCCTCTGGCGGAAAAATCAATTATTCTCGAAACGCTTCGCAGCGAGGAATTCGCGCCGGTAAAAAATGCCGATGGCGCAGACAGTCCAGCTGTTACAAAACAAATGATGACTGCAAGAGCGGCTGACTGGTTAAAGGCCGCGGGTGTTAGTGTTCCGGTAAAGCCTGATGGCACTCCTGATTGCATAATCGAAATGGCAGCATCTTTTGCGCTGCACAAAGAAGATATAATTGCAAAGGCCGGGTCGGTCAAAAAAATAAATTCCGGCGACAAGCTTTATTTGGAAAGTTAATGCTGTTTTTCGTCTTCCTGCAGATGTTGCTGTATCCACCGGAGTTCCTGCTTGTTTTGCAATGATTTCATTATTTCGCAAAATCGTTGTTT
>MHXU01000176.1 GCA_001824555.1 Planctomycetes bacterium GWC2_45_44 | reverse complement strand
TCATCAGGATTTGCAGACTTAAAAATGCTATCCCAAACGTCCTGACTATGGCTATACAGCCGGTCTTTGTAGATGTGTACACAGTGATAACGATGATAAATACATTCACATTTTCTTGTTGTCATTTTAAGGTCTCCGTTAAAAATAATTTTTAACTCAATGAATTTCAAAATCTTTTGCGTAAAATGACTTATTCTGATTTTTATATTTTTCATTCAACCTTAAAACAATAATTGAACGATTTGTAACAACTTCTATCGGAATCAAATACAATTCCCCCTCGTGAGTTGTTGCAAAGAAGTCAATATCATTTACAGTGTATCGTCCCTTTTGGGTTCTTGTTCTGTTTATATTAAATCGCAAATCAATCGCAAATCCGCAGGTTGTTGGTTTGCATTTTTTAGTTTGAACTCTTTTGGGAACGTTATTTTTGTCAATGAAAATTAAATCAACTTTGCATCCTTCATTGACCGGAGAAAATACTTGCAATCCTTTTTTGACAAGCAGGTATTGAACTTCCAGTTCTATAATTGTTCCCTTTTCGATACTTTTCATAATTTTTATTTCTCAAAACTTTTAATTTTTTATTTTTGCCAAGCGAGCTACCTCTGCTCTACGCTGCGATAAATGGCGGGCGGCCTTTAAAGCCACTCCCGCCGCTGTGCTAAACGCCTAAGTGGATAAGCGTTTTATTTTCAGGCGGCCACGACAACCCGCCTGTCTAAAAAACTGTGCGAAACGTCAGGGCTACCCTCAACAGCATTACCGGCTACTGCCGCCTGCTGTCCCTGCGTTTAGAGGCCGCTATCTTTAACAAGGGGTTGCCTTGCCGATGAGTTAATCAGCGGTGGCTCGTTTGTGGCTCACATCGCTTGCCCGATTCGCACGGTTCAATTTTTATTTTTCAAAGAGCTATCAAACCGCTTTTACGGTTCTATCGAAAACTCGATTGATAAATTCAATCGCATCAGAATTCCCGCTATTATCCTTTATCAACTTACTGCGAATCTCGGCAGGCCATACCTTGTATCTGTTTCCGTCCTTAATCGCGGGTATCTCGCCTTTTTCTATTCGCTTGCAAAGCCCTGCAACCGTCCAGTTTAGTTCGGCAAACGTGTCAACAAATTGACGAGTGGTAATTAGCTTACCCATTGACAGCCTCTACTATCTTCTTATCTGAATTACCCAAATTATCTTCTTGACTTTCCTGTGGGGGTTGTGGTAATTTGCTATCACAAATCTCGTGCAGGAGGCCGACCGCAAAATTCCTAAAGGATTGCTTATCGTCCTCGTTCTGTGGCTTGAATAGTCTTTCAAGTTTCTCAAACAAGGATGGGTACTCTTTTTCGGTAATGTTTAAGGCTGTTGCCATATTTTTATCCTAAAATAAATAACATTCTATAACAAAAGATTACAAATGTTAAAACGGTTTGTCAATAACATTTTATAACAAATTTTAATTTTTTATAACAAATGTTAAAATTGACAAATGTAAACATTTGATATATATGGAGTTACAAACAATAAAAATTTAGGAAAATTTTTATGGAAAATGAAAAAAAAGATGATTTGGCACAGTTAAATGGTAGAATACCAATTAAATTGCGGGATGATTTTTGGGCTACAAAGCGTAAGGGAATGACAGGGCAGCACGTACTATCTGCCGCCGCTCGGCTGTGGATTCAATTGCCAGCAGAGCTAAGGAAAGAACTAACGGACGCAGAATCTGATATAGAGAAAGAGCCTCAAAAGGCTAAAGATTCTTTCGTAGAGGCTGTCCGCTCAATCGCAAAGGATGAGATTCAGCGGTCGAACAAAACGAAGAAATAGCTTTAAAAAAATTCTTATCGGTTCTTTTTATGATGTGTTTCTTGATGATACTTTTTATTTTTTTCACAGTTGCTCCCCTACTTTCAGGGTTGTACGTTGCTTTGCGGCGGTTTCCGGCACACCCTTCGTTGTTGTCGCCGCTGCAACTGGCGAAAATTATAACACCGTACAAAAACCGAACAAGTATAATTTTATGAATTTTCGATAGAATTTTGTAAGTATTTAAAAATAAAAAAGTTAAGTAAAAAAAAGAGAGGTATGTGTGAAAAAAATGAAATTTATGAATCCAGAAAACAACTATGTAGAAACCTCGGATAATTGTGGTCTTTGGGTATTTCTTTTCCCGCAAATCTACTTTGCCGCTAAAGGTGTTTGGACACATCTTGTAGCAAGTGTCCTGCTTATGCCCTTTACGCTCGGCCTGTCGTGGCTGATTTATCCGTTTTTTGCTGGACAAGTTGTACGGACGCACTATTTACGAAAGGGTTGGAAAGAGGTTTAATCTCTCGATACTTGAATAATGGCAAAAAGAGCGTCCAAATTGCTGTGGCTGTTAATCGCCCTGTTTATCCTGTCGCCTGTGATGATTCTGCATCCTAAAATATCCGCGACATTGGCAGGGATTATTATTTTCTGGTTAATCATTAAACGATACAATTTACCCCAAAACAAAATCCCGCCAGAAACTACCAATCCAAAATCGGGAGCGATTAAGGAACAAGCGGATTTATGTGAATTTGTCCCACAAATCATTGCGAATTATGACCACATAACAGAATTTGAAATTTCAAATATGGACAATCAACTATTCGAAACTGCACCTTTTATTGCCGAAAGAGGGTTGCTGTATGCTCTTAGAATTTCATTGTGCTTGCCACAAATAAAAAATCTGAACATTCTTGCTTCGCGATATAATACAACCTGTGCCGGTGCGGGCGGGATGGGGTTACTGGCAAGCAAAAGGTCTCATAATTATCAATTAACATACGATTTTCTTGCAAAAAAATATCTCGAAAAATTTGTCAAACTTGCAGATAATATCTTTCAAGATGCCAAAACTGCTGCCGAAAACAGAAAAACAAAACAGGCCAAGATAACTGTATTTAATAAAGCAAAAAATAAAATCAAGGACAGTAAGACTGCTTTTGAATGTAAATTACCCGACCTCGATAGTGCCGTTGAGGCATTGGAAAATCAAATATGCGAAGAAATTGAAAGCATAAATGCTTGTGTGAAACTATGAGCAAAAAACCAATAAAACCAAAAGAAAACATACCGTTTCCGCAACCGGAATATGACGAAGATATTTTTGCAGATGGTATCGTTTTGAGTGCAGATTTATTTGATGATGACGATACTGACGATAGCAATAAATCGGCTTAAAATCAGGTTGTAGTTAGGTTGCAATTTTGTACGAAATACAGGAAATACAGGAAATAAAATTGATGTAAAATATAAACAATTTTCTGCGGTTTTAACGTAAAATCGCATTTTTAGGATAATTGCCGATGTAGCTCAATGGTAGAGCACGGCTTTCGTAAAGCCGGGGTTTTGGGTTCGAGTCCCATCATCGGCTTTATGGCTGAACCACATAAAATACAAACCGATACGCCGAGAGAGGTTCTCGAAATCCAGTATGACTTATATCGCAAAATGAGTCCCACGAAAAAAATTGAATTGGTTTTCGATGCCTATCGCACTGGACAGCTTCTTGCTATGGCAGGGATTCGAATGCGACATCCCAATGCCAGTGAGAAAGAAGTAAAACAAATCTGGGCAAAAGAACACTTAGGCGAGGAACTCTACTGCAAGGTCTATAGAAACAAAGGCTATGATGGCGACCCTGGGGTTAAATAAGCCTCTTCAAAAGATGATGTCGAAATCAAGCATATGAAATGATTAAGACAATTCAGTTTTCTTCTCAATCAAAAAAAAGCTAATTGTTTCTTTTGTAGCATCTTCTATAAAATCGTCTGTAATCGATTTTGCCTGTTCATATGTGCATTCCAATTCTATGCTGTATTTTATATAATTAGCTAAAGTTAATTTAAATGGCATAATACCTTTTTTAAAAAAGTGTCTGGTTTTTTCTATGGTAGTGAGATTTTTTTCGTCCGACAATCCCAAAAGTTTATACTCAAGGTATGAAGCGACAATATTCACGATAGCTGCTTCAGGTTGCTTCATGAGTAAGATATTATTTGAGGTTAAATCTGTAATAGAACTTGCTTTCTCTTCATTTGTTAATACCGAATCCAATTGAATTCTTTTTTGCGCCAAAATCCTGATAATTTCTAATCTTCGTTCCAAGCTGAGTTGTCCTCTTTTAAAACTTCCATCATATAATAGTTCATCGAAACCGCCTTTTAAATCTCTTCCTATGAGAACTATACTTAAATAAACTTTGGTTACATATATTACTAATGGAGAAAGAATCGGAATATTATGGGAAACAAAAAAATGAGTCGACAAAAAGATTACAGGTATAATCCAAAGTATATGAAGTTTATTCCATTTAAATATAAGGAAAAGTATCGCAACCATCAAAAAGAAAATGGCCTGAACAACGCTTGTCCATTGCAATTTGTATTTGAAACCTTCTTCAGATTTTGTATAAGCCCTGCAAGACCAAGTTATCAATATAGCGAATAAGGTTATTATTCCCCATAATATCCACCCCAATATTACACCTAACAAATATATCTCTGAATATTTCATTAAGACATCTACTTGAGAATTATATCCTTAAATCACAATCCCCTTGCTAAGGGTTCCATTACTTTTCCTTTTAGTTTGTCAGTCCCGCGATTGCGGCGCCGATTAGCGCAGCGTTGTCAACACTGACAATCTCCCAGTAAATTCCAATCTCATTTTCAAGATACTGCTTTAAATAAAATTCAACTTTGCTTTTCAATCCCTTCATCTGATAAAACGTCGTGCCTTCTGCGACAATACACAAAGGCTTATCCGGGCGGGTATCGCAGCCGGATTTTATCGCCATTGCCGAAAGATTTACCGCCGCCAGTTTCGCCGCCCGCTCAACCATTCTGTCCGCCAGATAATACAATTTAATTGCATCATCGCTGTCGCCGCATTTGCACGCCGTCGCCAAAGGATTTTCGCCATACGGATAAAACATAAAATCATTCAACTGCTTGGTCTCAAGTCCGCGCATTTGCGAAATCGCCTCCGCCGCGCCGCTTGAGAACAAGCCGTCTTCGCAGGCCTTTTGAATTGTCAAAAAACATATCTCGCCCAAATACGCGCCCGAAATCATCTTCTCAAAAATATGCTCGCCAGGATTAGCGGTAGTTTTGTCAAATTCCGTATCGAACGCCCCCCTCTGGCAGCGCGAAAAATTCGCCGACTCTGCGTTGATAATCTGGCTGCGCTGCAAATCGAGACCTTTTTTCTTTTTGATATTGCCGTTCTTTTCGACATAACAGCAATTCGTTCCAGTACCGAGAATAAAACCAAGATAGCCGCCAAATACCCTGTCATTATGCCCCACATGTCCCACGCCCGCCAGAAGCGTTGCCACGGTATCATTCAAAATTACAATATGTTTATCGCCGCCCGTTTTCATCTCCGCCATCGCACGATTGAGATTTTCGCCGATTAACTGCCCGACAACGTCTTTAGCTTTGACTTCCTTTGTAAAACGGATAAGTCTGCCGTCTTTATTGGGTAAAATTTCCGATGGATATGAAAAACAAAATCCGATATTCTCCGACACGCCGGCTATTTCTCTGACGTATCCCGCCATCATTCTGAAAAATTCATCTCTGCCAACTTCCTGCATCGCTCCGGGCATTTTATATTTTTTAATATTTTCGACAGCAGGCCTTTTTTGCTCGTCAAAGCGAACAACCGCAGCGCGAAAATTCGTTCCCCCTGCGTCTATCACTATAACAGGCTTATTGCTCGGAATGTCCGAGCCGACTTCGATATAAGTCGGTATCATTTCAAGGCTGCTCTTTTGCCCATCAAGCCCTTTTTGCATTTCATCGAGAAACGCTTTTACGTTCGTCTCGATATCGACATTCAGATAGTCCATCTGATATTTATCGAGAAATTTCAATACACAGGCTTTAATTCTATTCATATGCAGATTTTCTGAAAAATATAAATAGCTATCCGCCGCAGGCGGATTCCACAATTTTGCATTTTAATTTTTAATTTTTGAATTATACCCTTCAGGGTTTTTGCTGTGCCACTTCCACGCTGTCTCGACGATTTTTTCAAGTTCGGGATATTTCACTTTCCAGCCGAGCGATTTTTTAGCCTTTGTTGCATCAGCCGTCAAGACAGCAGGGTCGCCCTCTCGTCGCGGAACTATCGTTACCTTAAAATTTTTGCCGGAAATTTTTTTCACCGTCTCGATTACCTGACGAACGGAATAGCCCTTTCCGTTGCCGAGATTATAAACCTGCTCGCTGCCGCTCTGAAGTTTTTCAAGCGCAAGCAGATGTGCAGAGCACAAATCTTCAATATGAATATAATCTCTTACGCAGGTGCCGTCTTCGGTAGGATAATCATCGCCAAAAACTTTTATGTCTTCCCTTTTGCCCATAGCCGCGGCGATAATCAGCGGAATAAGATGACTTTCGGGCTTATGGTCTTCGCCCAGCGTTCCGTCGCCGCCTGCGCCAGCAGCGTTAAAATACCGCAACGCCGCATAATTCAATCTGCCTGTCAAACTCTGAAAATGACACATTCTTTCGACCGCCCATTTTGTTTCGCCATAAGGATTGATTGCTTTTTTTTGCAGTTCCTCGCTAATAGGAGTTTTGTCGGGAATGCCATAGACCGCCGCAGTGCTGGAAAAAACAAATTTGCCTACTCCGCATTTCTCCATCGCGGTTAGCAGATTATGCGTATTGCACAGATTATTGCGATAAAACTTCAAAGGTTCTTTTACCGATTCGCCCACCTCAATAAACGCCGCGAAATGCATTACCGCGTCTATTTTTTTATCAGTCAATACTTTTACAAGTAAATCGAAATCCGCCAAATCCCCTTTAACAAACTCCGCGTCTCTGACTGCTTCCCTGTGGCCGGAACTCAAATTATCAAAAACCGTCGGCTGATGCCCAGCCTCGGCAAGTTTAGCCGTCATATTGCTGCCGATATACCCGGCACCGCCGCAAACCAAAACTTTCATTATTTTTTAACCTTCTTCAGTTTGTTCAGTTTGTTTAGTCTTTTTTCTACTTTTTTAAGAATGTAATCTTCCAGGCTGTTATCTCTTCCGAGATTCACCCAATCCATTTTTTCTTTTTGCTGCTTGTTAAGTTTCAGCGTCTGGTTTTCTTCTTTGCTCTCGGAGAACATAGCATAAGCCCTTGCCGAGCTGTCTATTTCTTTTTCGGGAATTGACAGCCTTTCAAGTTTCACGTTACAATTTATGCAAATCTGCCCGCTGTTTTCCAAAAATTTCAGTTCTGCAGTCCGCTGAATACTGTGCAGGTCTGCCATCCCCTTGTTGTACCCGCCGCGGTTATCCTGCCTCCATACTTCAAAGAACTGCCCCCCCGCCAAAGGCCTTGTCCGCACAATGCCACGATCGACATCATACTTTTCTATAACAAAATTCATTCTAATCAGAGCCTTTTCCGCTTCAAGCATAACGGAATTTACATCCGCCCCCGCCATACATATCGGCTTAGGCTCAAACTGCTGCTTTTTCGCGCATCCGCTTAACAAACAGGCCGCTGCAATCAATAAAATCAGATATTTTGCCATTTTTCAATCCCTTAAAATTGGTCTTTCCAAATTATAAACGCAAAACCGCACACTCTCAAGATTAAACCGTCAGCCACTCCCCGCTGAAAACTTCCACAGCCGGACCTGTCATATAAACGCAGTCGTCATCCGCCGACCATTCTAATTCAAGCTGCCCGCCGGGCAGATTGGCTTTTACTTTTCTGTCGCATCTGCCGGTCAGAACCGCCGCCACGCAGCAGGCGCACGCGCCTGTACCGCAGGCCATAGTTATTCCGCTGCCGCGCTCCCATGTAATCATACTGAATTCGCCGCGTGAATCGACCTTTACAAAATGAGCGTTGACCCGCTGCGGAAAAAGCTCGTGGTTTTCTATCGCAGGGCCTGCCTTTTCTAAATTTATCGACGAAAGGTCGTCCGTAAAAAATACCGCGTGCGGATTCCCCATCGAAACGCACGTCATCAGCAATCGCTCGTTGCGAACGTCAATCGCCATATTGACAATTTTTTCGCCGTCGAGCAGAACGGGAATTTTCGCAGGCTGCAAAATAGGCTGTCCCATATTAACGCGAACTTTTTCAACTTTGCCGTTCCTGTCGATTTCAAGCCCGACCGTCAAAACGCCCCTGCCGGTTTCAATCTTCATCGAAGGCGCAGAGCCGCTGCCGCCGAGCTTATGCTCATAAGCGAACTTCGCGACACATCGAATACCGTTGCCGCACATCTGCGATTCCGAGCCGTCCGCGTTAAACATCCGCATTCGGACATTTGCCTTATCCGATGGACAAATCAGAATCAGACCATCCGAACCCACGCCCGTGTGGCGGTCGCTGATTACCTTTGCCAGCGACACGGGATCCTTTACCGTCTGTTCAAAACAGTTTATATAAACATAGTCATTGCCAAGACCATGCATCTTTGTAAATCGCATAAAAAACCCTTTTAGTATTTAATCCGTTGCAGCTTAACTTCTTTCCTTGAAAGCCGTTATGGCTTTGCCTCAGACGATTTCCGCAACTCAAAACCAGGAAAAAATTCAAAACTGTTGTCATTCTATCCTCTATTTTCCATTTTTCAATTGATTTTGATTTTTGATTCCGCGTGGACAGCAGAGCTGTCCACCCTACCGGCTGATTACTGACTATTTTTTTAGTGCATATTGAACAGGCTTTGTGTAAATATGCTGCAGTCTCATAAAAGGTGAAAAATAAAAATTATGGATTCTTCAGTTAGTAATTTAAACGATATTGTTTTTGTTCGTTCGCAGCGAGCAAGGCATTTGCGTATTACGCTCCATCCCGATAAAACCGTCAGGGTAACTATTCCGAGGGCCGGCAGCAGAACCGAAGCGGAAAAATTTTTGCAGTCAAAAATTCCGTGGCTGAAAAAACATCTGCAAAAAATAGATAAATATAATCAATTGCAGGAATTGCCCGATGCCGATATCGATATTGAAAAGGCTCAAAAAGAATTGTTCGGTCGATTGGATTATTTCGCTAAAAAACATAAAATGCCTTATCGAAAAGTATCTTTTCGATGCCAAAAAACAAAATGGGGCAGTTGTTCCGGTAAAAATAACATAAATCTCAATGTTAATATGGTTTTTCTGCCCGCTGAATTGCAGGATTATATTTTGCTCCACGAGCTATGTCATATACCGCACAAAAATCACAGCCAGCGGTTTTGGTCGCAGTTAGACGAATATGTACAGGGCAGAGCGAAAGTGCTGTCAAAGCAGTTGAAAAAGTATAGAATGAAACTAACCGCTTGATTAAGAGTTTTAGTCTGGTTCTCCACCGGACAGGGGGGATTGGATATTTGGGATGTCTATAAGCTCCGATTCCGCTGAGATATTTTTCGTGATGTGTTTTGGGACGCGGGCGGCGAAAAAAATACTTGTGGCAGCGGCGACGGAGCCAATTAGAAATGTCCATTTGTAGCCGAGATATTTCCATGCGATACCGCCGACTAAAGGCATTGTAACGGAGGCGATATGGTTCATAGCGACACCCATACTTAATGTCATAGTCTTTTCATTTGCGGGAGCGAGTTTGCCGATGTATGTGGTAAGAGCCATAGCGAATACGAAAAACGAGCTGTCGAGGATAAACACGCCGTAGAGAAGATATTTGCTCTTTATGAATGCGTAGCCGAGGAAGCAAATCGTCATAAATGAATAATAAAAGGTTAGTACGGAGCGTTCGCCGATGCGGTCGATGAGTATGCCGACGGCGGGTGAGGCGAACCAGCCGACGGCCTGGACGAACATCCACATAATCAGCATTGTGGAAAGCGGTGTGCCATAGACTTTAACGAGCAGAAAGCCTGCGAAGGCGAGGAAGATTTGTTTTCGCCAGCCTTCGAGAAAATTGAGGAGATAATAGAGGCTGTATTTTCGGCGGAATACGAGTTTTGGTTTTTCGGTGTGAATCTGACGAGGTATGTAGAGACAGGCGATTGCGCCGAGAATTGCTGATGAGCCTGCAACGATGTAGAGCGGGCGAATAGGCATACCGGCGATATCGAGAATCAGCGCACAAGCCAAGCCTATGCCTGAGCCTGCGGCGGCGGAAGCCTGAATTTTGCCGAGGCATTTGCCTTCTTTGCCCGGCTCGGCGAGAGCGAGGCCCATAGAGTTAGGAAGCGGCATCCAGATATGAAGGCCCTGACTCCAAATAAGGCTTGAGATGATGAGCCAGAAAAAATTGTGGACATAACAGTAACAGCTAAGGCCGATTGCAACGAAGATAAGCATTACAGCTCCGATGACAGGCTCTGCAAAACCGGCAAGCAGGGCAAGAATGCCCAGCGCAAAGATTCCGCAGCTTTCGCGAAACATTTCGAGAATGCCCTGCTGAAAGCCAGTAAGGTTCATTTCTTGTACGACAAAATTGGCGTTTAACGCGACCTGAAGGGTTAGCGTAAAACCTACCGCCATTGAAGCAAGGCAGAGAAATTTCAGTCCTTTGTTTCTATCACTGATATTTATTTGTGTTTGCATTCCGTTCATTCTCACCAAAATTTGGGGAAAATCAAATTAAAACACGAATCCCAGTAATGCCGATGACTAAATAATGGGTTTTTTAATTCAAAGTATTGTTCTTAATAAAAGAAGGTCATTCGGATATAATCAAAACAGTAGTCAATGGTAAGCAGGCAGCAGAAATAGTATGAAAAAAAATGGACATCCAAAGTCAGCAAGGTTGTGTGCCGGTGCCGATTTCAAGGCGGTGTTGGAGCATAAATTATTTGCCCGTAACGGTTTAATGACTTTGTACGCGAAGCCGAATGCCGATAAAAAAACCAGATTCGGGGTGTCCGTAAGCTCAAAAACAGCCTCGGCGGTCGGCAGAAACAGGCTAAAAAGGCTCTCAAGAGAAGCGTTTCGGCTGAACAGGGACGCTGTGAGGAGCAATTTTGACTATCTGATAATTTTTTCTCCGCTGTTGAGCAGAAGTAAGTCTTGTGATATAAATAAATTAAGTCTCAAAGATGTACGAGGTTCTTTTTTGGAACTTTTGGAACGGATTTATAAACGAATTGAAAATTGAAAATTTAAAATTTAAAATTTCCGAAGCAGTCGGTAGTTTTTTTATACTGCTCATACGCTTTTATCAGGTTTCGCTTGGTCGATTTCTGGGCGGACAGTGCAGGTTTGTGCCGACGTGCAGCCAGTACGCGATTGAAGCGATAAGAGAATTCGGCGTGCTAAAAGGCGGATATATGGCGACCAAACGAATAGTGAAATGCCATCCGTTCGGCGGCAAGGGGTTTGACCCGGTAGTGAAGCGATGAAGGCAAAGTCGAAATTGATGTCGATAGGGGCGGCGGCGAAAGAGGCAGGGGTCTCGACGCAATCGCTTCAGTATTATATAATGGTCGGACTTGTAAAGCCGACTGTCGTGAGCGATACTAACAGAAGACTGTTTGACGGCAAGGCTGTTGAAAGAATTAAATTGGTAAAAAAAGTTAATAAATCGGGTTATCCGCTTCGTGCGATACGAGAACTATTTCTTGAAGGCAAATAGGAAAAGGATTGATTAAATGAGTGATTATGAACGCATACAAAACAGACGGAATATGATTGTCGGCGCATTTGTGATTATAGGCTTGGTTGTTTTTGTTTATATGGTTTTTCTGTTTCGCGATATGCCGATTGCAATGACGAAAGTTACTTCATATACGGTCAGGGCGAAATTTGAATATGCGCCGGGAATACAGACCGACACGCCGGTAAAGTACTGCGGTTATAATATCGGCAGAGTAACTGAAGTTTCGCCGCCTTCTCTGGAATCGAACGGCAAAGGACAGTTTGTCAACCGCGTTACTGTTACGATTGCGATACAGAAAAAGTACGATGATATTCCGTCAAACGTCGAAGTGGAACTCGCTCGCAAGAGCCTTTCGAGCGGTTATATAGAGTTTAAATCCAAGCCGATGACGGCGCAGGAGATTGAAGCTTTAAACCCGAAATACCTGCAGCAGGGTATGATTCTGGCCGGCACGAATGGCGGAAGCGAATTTTTGCCAAAAGATATGCAGGACAAATTTAATGTTCTGTTTGAAAAGGTCAGCCTGCTTTTGGATAACGTCAATACGGTAGTCGGCGATAAAGAAAATCAGCAGAACCTGAAAAATTCGCTTGCCAATCTGTCGAAGGCAACGGAAGAATCGATTTCGACATTGCAGCAAATCAGAGAGTTTTCGGCGGCGGGCAAGACAACGATGCTCACCGTTAATGAGGAGCTTGGCGAGACGCTGATTGAGATGCAAAGGCTGCTTTATAAAATCAACAGCGGCGAAGGGACGGTAGGCAAACTTATTAACGACGACAGGCTCTACGAAAATCTGCTCAACAGCAGCGAAGAACTGAAGGAAGCGCTGGCGGGTATGAAAAAGACATTTAATAAGACCAGCGAAAAAGGCATAAAAGTAAGCGTGTTTTAAAGAATATAAAAGATTAAAAATAAAAAATTAAAAATGTGGAATCGGCCTAACGGCCGATGACGTTTTAAATTAGTCAGGTCGGAGTGAAATTTGGCAGAGTTATTATCAGGCAACGAAGCTCTCGCACGCGGGGCTTATGAAGCAGGTGTTGGGGCGGCATTTGGTTATCCCGGAACGCCATCGACGGAAATACTCGAAAATCTCGTTCACTATAAAAAAGATATTTATTGCGAGTGGTCGCCTAATGAAAAGGTGGCGTTCGAGGCGGCGGCGGCAGCGGCGTGCGCAGGTGCGCGAGTTATAACGACAATGAAACACGTCGGTTTGAACGTCGCGGCCGACCCTTTGATGACGCTGACGTATTTAGGCGTTGAGGGCGGGTTTGTGGCCTGTGTGGCGGATGACCCCGGAATGCACTCATCGCAGAACGAACAGGATACCCGTCATTTCGCAAGGTTCGCCAAGATTCCGATTTTTGAGCCTGCCGACAGCAGCGAGGCGAAGGAATTTTTAATAAAGGCGATTGAGATATCTGAAAAGTATAAAACGCCGACGATTTTGCGGACGACGACGAGAGTAAGTCATTCGCGGAGTATTGTCGAGCTGGGCGAGAGAAAAGAAAATCCGAAAAAAACTACGCTGGAAAAGAACGTGCAGCGTTTTGTGCCTGTGCCGATGTACGCAAGGCAAATGCGGCTGAAAGTTGAGCAGCGATTGGCGGATTTATCTGCCGAAGCGTCGAACAGCGAGCTGAACAGGATTGAATGGCAGGATAAATCGCTTGGCATTATTACCTGCTCGATTGCGTATCAGTACGTTAAGGAAGTTTGGCCTGATGCTTCGGTTTTGAAATTGGGATTTGCTTATCCGTTCCCAGACGAACTAATCAGGAAGTTCGCGGCGGGCGTTGAGAAGGTTTTGGTTGTTGAAGAGCTTGACGATTTTCTCGAAGAGCATATTCGGGCTCTCGGTATAAAATGCGCCGGCAGGGAATTTGTGCCGGGCATTGGCGAGCTCTCGATTTCCGTACTGCAAAATTCGCGGGCAAAGATGGATGGAAAAGAGCTTCCCGCTGAAAAGCCGGTCAAATATGCCGAATCGCTGCCTGCCAGGCCGCCTGTGCTTTGTCCGGGCTGTCCGCACAGGGGCGTTTTCTTTGCGTTGTCGAGGCACGATGTAATTGTAACCGGCGATATTGGCTGTTATAGTCTGGGTGCGTTTAAGCCGTTGAGCAGGCTCGATATTATTTTGTGTATGGGCGGCGGAATATCGATGGCGCACGGACTTGATAAGGCAGGCGAGAGCAAAAAAGTCGTCGGAATCGTCGGCGACTCGACGTTTTTCCATTCGGGTATTACGGGCTTGCTTGATATCGCTTATAATAAAGGCAAGTCAACGATAATCGTTGTTGATAACAGAACAACGGCGATGACCGGCCATCAGGATAATCCGGGAACGGGAATGACGCTGATGGGCGAAAAGACAAAAACGGTTTCGATTGAGCAAATCGGCAAGGCCTGCGGAATCGACAGGGTAGTAACGCTCGACCCTTATGATACGGAAAACACGATAAAAGTTATTGCTGAAGAACTTGCGGCTAATGAGCCATCGCTGATAATTTCCAAGGCAGCCTGCCCGCTGCGAGAAAAAAAACACGTCGGTAAAATGCGGCAGATTGACCAGAAGATTTGCAAAAACTGCAAGATGTGCCTGAAGCTCGGATGCCCGGCGATTGACGGAGCGGGCGATAAGCCTGCGATAAATAAACTGCTTTGCGTCGGATGCGGACTCTGCCAGCAGATTTGCGGCTTCGGCGCAATCAGCGAGACGAAATAGTTCAACACAGAGACGCAGAGAAAAAAGAGATATAAATGAAAAATGAGATTACAAGCGTAGTGATGGCGGGAGTCGGCGGGCAGGGAATTCTTTTAGCCAGTGAGATAACCGCCCAGGCGGCGATGCTGGCGGGATTCGATGTAAAGACCAACGAAGTTCACGGAATGGCGCAGCGAGGCGGGTCGGTGCTGGGGCAGATTCGATACGGAAAAAAAGTCTACAGCCCGCTCGTCGCGAAGGGAACAGCAAAGGTTCTGCTTGCGCTGGAACAGATTGAGGCTCTGCGATTCAGCGATTATTTGGCTGATGGCGGTTTTGCGGTGGTCAACGCACAGGCGATAATTCCGGTAACTGTTTCGTCCGGCGCGGCGAAATATCCAGGCGATATAAAAACAAAACTCGACGATGTGTTTAAGAAGCTGGTTTTTATTGACGCAGCGAAAATAGCGATTGAGCTTGGCAATATCAGAGCGGCGAATGTCGTTCTGCTGGGCGCGATGTCTAAGCATCTTGATTTGCCGATTGACTGCTGGGAAAAGGCGATTGAAACCGCCGTCAGGGGCAAACACACTGAACTGAACCAGAAGGCGTTCGAGGCGGGAAGGAATTTTGAAGAATGAACCAGGGGTTCTTTCAAAAGGAAACCGAGACCGCTTCAATAGAATCGATTCAAAGGATTCAGTAGGAATTTGTAATACTTTAGCCGAGTGTCAAATACGACTTGTCATTCCCGCGACCTGTCGCGTCGAAGCGCAGCGAAGATGGAAGCCCACGCGTTTTATTAAAAAATCCATCGGCGGTAGCCGAATCCACAATTTTACACTTTCAACTTTAAATTTTAAATTCTCAAACTGACTTTCGGTCAGTTTGAATTAGTTGTTATTTTCCCAGACGACTAAGCCCGGTTCGTAAGGTTCTGCCAGGTCTTCGTGTTTGGGCAGGACTCGAAGGGCGAAGCCGCATTTGCCGCTGCGTGAGCATTTTATCGTGCCGGTGAAAAGATGGCCTTTGTCCTTTTTGGCTGCGGCATCGCTTGTCATTTGTTTGATTACGCCGTGGTTGATACTGCCCCAGGAATCAACGCTGCCGTGGTATATCTGCACGGAAACATCGTCTGGACTAAGTTTGCCCAGGTCAACCGTCGCTGTGATTTGCAGGTCGGCTCCGACTTCCAGAGACCCTGCGCTGCCGTTGAGAGGTTCAAAGTTTTTGCCGACTCGAACCTGTACATCTACATCTTCAATTTTCACATTGCCCCATTCCTGACGCAGTCTGCTCTTCCAGTTAGCCAGGCTCTTTGCCTTTTCCATACCGGAATCCATAAACGATTCCCAGGTATGCGCGGCAGGCTTGTAGAATCTGCTGGTATATTCAGCGACCATTCGGTGGGTATTGAAACGCGGAGCAATCCACTTTATGGAATTTTTCATTCTGTGAATCCAGGCACGCGGCAGGTTGTCGGCTGAACGCGTGTAAAAGAGCGGAACAATCTCATTTTCAAAGAGATTGAAAACGGCTTCCGATTCGACTTTGTCCTGATAATCAAAATCGTCGTAGGTTTCGCCTGCACCGATTACCCATCCGCCGTTGAGGGTGTAGCCTTCGCACCACCAGCCGTCGAGCGTGCTTACGTTCATAGCGCCGTTCATAGCCGCTTTCATTCCGCTTGTGCCGCTTGCTTCCATCGGAACTCGCGGGTTGTTCAGCCAGATGTCAACGCCCTGAACCATAAAGCGTGCAATATCAATGTTGTAATCTTCAAGAAAGACGAGCCTTCTTCTGACATCGTTTCTCGATGCGAAGTGAATAAGCTGTCTGATAATTTCCTTGCCCTGCTGGTCGTTAGGATGTGCTTTTCCCGCGTAAATAATCTGCACGGGTTTGTCGGTTTTGTTGAGAAGTTTTATAAATCTTTCGGTGTCTTTCAGGAGCAGGTTGCCTCTTTTGTATGTGGCGAACCTTCTGGCGAAACCAATCGTAAGGGCTTCCGGGTCGAGAACTTCTTCAGCCCAGCCTAATTCTGTATGATAAGTGCCCCGCCGCTGCATTTGAGCCTTTACCTGCTTGCGGACGAAGCTAATCAGATTTTCCTTGTTGCGCTGATGGATGCGCCAAAGTTCCTCATCTGGTATCTGGTCAACGGCGCCCCAAAGGGATTCCTCTGCGATTTCCTCCGCCCAGTTAAAGCCGAGGTATCTTTCGTAGAGCAAATTCAGTTCCGGCGCGACGAATGTTTTGGCGTGTATGCCGTTTGTTACGGATTGAATGGGTACTTCTGCGGCCGGCAGTCTTGGCCAGAGTTCTGCCCACATCGAGCGCGAGACTTTGCCGTGCAGTTTGCTTACGCCGTTTTTGTATGCGCTTGTTCGCAAGGCAAGCACGGGCATTTTAAATGTTTCGCTGTCTCTGTCAGCATTTACTCTGCCCATAGCGAGGAATTGATTTTTGGTAATGCCCAGCGTCGGGAAATACTGGCTAAAGTATTTTGTCATAAGTTCGGGCGTAAATTCATCATTGCCTGCCTTGACAGGCGTGTGAACGGTGAAAATATTGCTCAATTTCGTCGCTTCAAGAGCCTCGTCGAATGTAAGACCTTTGGTTGAGCAAAGGTGTCTGATTCTTTCCAAAGCCATAAACGCGGCATGTCCTTCGTTCATATGGCAGACGGAAGGTTCATAGCCCATCGCTAAAAGGGCTTTGTGTCCGCCGATGCCGATGAGTATTTCCTGCTGGATTCGCAGTTCTGAATCGCCGGAATAAAGAGCCGATGTCAGCAGCCTGTCCTGTTCGGAATTGGCGGCGACGTTGGTATCAAGTAAAAACAGTTTTACCCTGCCGACGTTGACTTTCCAGATTTGCGCAACAATCTGCCGCTGCGGAAAAGCTAATTTTATTGTGAGCGGATTTTCGCTTTTCTTTTTTACAAGCTCGACGGGCATATTATAAAAATCGTTGTCTTCATAACGCTCCTGCTGCCAGCCGTCAGCGTTGAGGTATTGTCTGAAGTAGCCCTTCTGGTACATCAGCCCCATCGCGACAAGAGGCAGACCGAGGTCGGATGCGCTTTTCAAATGGTCGCCTGCGAGAATTCCCAGACCGCCGGAATAAACCGGCAGACATTCGTGAATGCCGAATTCGAGACTGAAATACGCGATGACCGGCTTTTGCGGTTTGTTCCAAACCCTGTCAAACCAGCCCGGCGATGTCATATAATGTTCGAGTTTGTCCTGCGCCTGTTTTAGCTGATATAAATAGCCCTGCTTTGTGGAGAGGTCGTTGAGCCTGCTCTGATTGACAATGCCGAGCATTTTGATTGGGTTGTGGCCGGACTGCTGCCATTTTTCAGGGTCAATCTGACGGAACAGCTCTATGATTTCCGGATTCCACGACCAGAACATATTGTGGGCGATGGTGCGGAGCGGCTTGAGAGCTTCCGGCAGCGAAGGCAGTACTGTGAAATTGCGTATCTTTTGCATAAACATCCTGTCGTATAATAATAGTCAGTATCAAATAGTCAATAGTCAGTAGGCACGCCCGCCAACCCTGTACTCTGTACCATACTTAATCGACATTTTTGGGCGATTGCTTAATTATTGCGATGAAATAGTCTGATTTGTTATAGGACTCAAACACAAAACCTACTAATTCCCGAAGAAATTCTACAATTTGAACTTTTGTAGGGGGCAGACCTATGTGTCTGCCCAAAATCAGGATGTTTCGTAGAGACGCACGGCATGCGTCTTTGGCGAAGGTGTAGGGTGGACAGCTTGCCTGCCCTGATCTCCATCGAAGGGGCTGTCCACGCGTTTTAAGTTTTGTAGGGTGGGCTCTTTTATCGTGTCGAAGCCTTTGGCGAAGACGGAAGCCCACGCGTTACATGTCATTCCCGACTTGTTCGGCAATCCACACTTTTCTCACTTTCCCACCTTTCACACTTTTCGCACCTTTTTCTGTCATTTCGACAACAACAGAGCCGCGACAGCCTGCCATGAGCTTGTCGAACGGGTAATGGAGCGGTAATTTTTAGGTTAGCCCCACCATCACTATGGTGGGGTTCATAAATCTCATCGGCCTTGCCGATTCCACAACTTTGTGCCTATGTGCCTTTGCTACTTTGTGCCTTCTTCTTATGCCAGTTTATACGCTATCTGTTCTTCCAATATATCTTTCACTGCCGCCCACCGTCATTTCGACCGCAGCGGAGAAATCCTTTTTTAACACAACAAATTCAAATAAAACAAACCATACCGGCAAATCAAAACCATCAAGGCCGTTCACACTGTTTAATGAACAGACTCTGTATAACTGGCTCAAAAAATAATTCGACATGACACTTCCATTTTTGTTTCTCCTTGATTAATTCGTTTGCTGCCTCTTTTTCAAAATCACTAATTTTTTTAATTGCTTCTTTAAGTACTTTCCCAGAAGGCACACTCTCAGGCAGAGTTGAATACTCTCTAATTATTTTCCCTGCTTTTGTATAGAGATACTCACTATTACCAACAAAGAACCCAATGTTTCCATTTTCTATAATTATAGGAATACTGCCAAAACCTGATTTATAAAGGCAAAAAAGTAATATATTTAAAAACTTTTTAATATCATCTTTTGGTTTACCTAAATCTGCGACAAGTTTTTCATATATATAAATCTCTTGGGCAAATAAATTTAGTTTTAAGGGTATCCAGACTATTTTATTGTTTTTGTGGAGCGTAATAATGTAAATTTCTCGAAAACCAGACTCTATGATCGTTGCTTTATCAATAAGCATAGAAAAAGGAATAACAAAGTCTTTATAATTATCAAATCTAAACATATATGAAGCATCATTGACAATTAAATCGACTATAGGACAAGACGACAAATAAGAATTAGTTTTTTTTTCTTTTCTATTTACAACTTCTTGAAAACGAGACACTTTTTTGCCAAAGGAAATTCCTTCGTGTATGATTGCGTTAATTTCTCTGCCGTCTGACTTATCCTTTTTAAAATAGGTAATACGTTCTACTCTTAAATTTTTTTTGTCATCTTTGTGGATAACCTCTTTCCCGTCAAGTAAATCCAAACAATACCCGCTTACCTTTTCAAGACGCGCATCACTTTCGTTAGGGTAAAGTTCTGTTATTTCTACACCAAGCACAGTTTTGTTATTGCGTACACAAACAAAATCTGGCGATTCTGCAGGGACGACATTCCAATTTTCGCAATTTCCATAAATATATTTGAACATTTTGAGTTCTTCAGATTTATTCATTTTACCAATACTTTATTTTAAACCCCATCGCCGCAGCCGATTTCATAACTCAAAATTAAGAATTAAAAACTAAAAACTATTTTTCTCACGCCAATTTATACGCAATCTGTTCGTCTAATATATCTTTCACCGCCACCCACTGTCATTTCGAGCGTAGCCGAGAAATCTTTTTAAAATCTCATCGGCCGCCCGTCACGGCGTAGCGCAGCGAAGACGGATTGCCGATTCCACAGTTTTTCACTTTTCACTTTTAGTTTTTAACTTCTTCCTACGCCAATTTATACGCTATCTGTTCTTCCAATATATCTTTCACCGTCAGCGCGATAATGCTCTTGCCCGTCTTTTTGAAAAACGCCTGTATCTCGCTCATCGCATCCGACGAAAAGTCAAACGAAACAAAAAATCCCTTCTGCCGGTCTTCGCGCATCATCACCGCCTCGAATGAATCTATATCAGGCCTGCCCGCCTTATCCTTCTGCTTGACCTGGATAGGATACCAGACATCCATAAATTGCAATTCGCCTTCCGTCTTCTTCGGCGTTGCCGACACAGGGTAAATCCTGCCGTCAATCCCCATATCGCCGACCTGCGCCTTATTCGGCCTGCCCCCAAGTGCGATAACAGCCCAGTTCTCAAATTCAAACGGCGGCAATTCCCGCAATTTCTTTTCGCTCCACGGCAAATCCCGAACAACAAACCCGCGCCCAATCCGCCAGAGCTTTTCATCTTCTTTCACACCGCAAACATCGCGCATCCGCTTGGCCATCACACGACACGCTGTCGGCGAAACATCAATACCAATCCACTGCCGCCCTAAATTCTCCGCCGCAACTAATGCCGTCCCGCATCCGCAAAACGCATCCAATACAATATCATTCGGATTACTGGAGATTTCAAGAATACGTTCTAATAGTTTTAGCGGCTTTTGTGTTGGGTAGCCTAAACCTTCATCTGATACGCTCTGAATCGGAAAAATGTCATCCCAAACAGTTCCCAAAGGCACACCTTTGCCCTCATCTAAATATCTTTTGTATTGTGGGACACGGCCGGGATTCGTTTGAATAATTCTTCCCTGATTATAAAGTTCCAGCATACGTTCTTGGCTATAACGCCAATACTTGGTGACTCCAAGAAACTCATAATGTGGATTGCCTTTAGAGGCCCCACCTGGTCCGATGAGGTTATCAAGTCTGTAGCGACGACCTGTTTCAGGGTCAGTATGTTTATAAGTGGATTTAACGTATTCCTCATTGTACGGTTTGTATAAATGCGTGAAACCATATTCCTCAGTTTTAGCGTATAAGAAGATTGAATCGTGTACTCTGCCAAGATGTTTTGAACCCTGTTTCGCATCGCTATGAGCAGAAGTACGTTTCCAGATAATCTCATTGATGAACTGGTTTTCTCCAAATATTTGGTCAAGCATAACTTTGACATAATGCGATGCGTGCCAGTCGCAATGAAAATAAAACGAGCCAGTTTGTTTTAAAACGCGGTGGAGTTCTTCGCAGCGTGGCCGCATAAATTCGATATAGGCTTTTGTTGAGGCGTGTCGGTCATCGAATGAGCGTTTTTCCTTTGTCTCACCCCAGAATACTTCATAATTGCGGTTGGAATTAAATGGCGGGTCGATATAAATAAGGTCAACGCAGTTCTCCGGCAGTTTCCTCAATTGTTCAAGGTTATCGCCGCAGTATATTACCCGCGTATCGACTAATGCCGATGGCCTGCCTGTTGCCGGTGCTGCCGGCTTTGCTTCTTTCGATGATGTTTTTTTCTTTGCCATTATTTCAAAACCTCTGTGAACTCTGTGTTCTCTGTGGCTAACATTTTTTTCTTTGTGCCTTTGTGCCTCATAATAATAGTATCCATTAAAACTCCTTTTTTGTCAAAAGAAAATAGTTATCAAAAATTCGGTTATCAGTTGTCAGTAAAAAATCTCTGTGTCTCGGTGGTGAATCGTAATCCTCTTTTCAAAACTTCTCAAAACCATAGCAAAACTTGCAAAAACCTGATGATTTTTGATGAAAACCGTTCAAAAGCCGTTCAAAATTTGATTTTTTTTGAAGAAATTTAACAAAATTTGCAATTTACTTGCGCGTTTGGCTGATTTCTGACATCTGAAGTCTGACATCTTTTTGCCATAACTCCTTTATTTTCGATTCTCGATTGTCCTATCCCCTAATTTATTGTTCTTGACAGATTTGCGTATTTATAGCTATTATGCTGGGCTGTAACTTGTTGGTTCACAAAGGGTAAAAACGATGATTGTTGACTGTCATACGCATATAAGCTGCCCCGGCTGCAAGATAACGCCGGATGACCATTACGCCTCGTCGGCAACGGTCGATGCCTGCCTGATTTTAGGGTCGCCGGATAATGCTAATCAGCAGAGCAATCGGCAGTTAAGCGATTATGTCGCCCGCAATCCCCAAAAAATGTTCGGTTTCGCCACGGTCAACCCGCTGACCGATGATATATCAGTCAAATACTGGGCATCGGTCAAGAGCAAAATGAAACTCTGCGGCGCGGTTCTCTACTGCTGCGGCCAGGGTTATCACCCCGCTCACAGCAAAGCTATGCAGTTTTATGAGACGGCTGAAGAACTGAATTTGCCGCTGTTTTTTCATAACACCTCGCCGTTTTCGCCGGAGTCGGTTCTCGATTACGCAAGGCCTTATCTTTTGGACGAAATCGCCCGCAGGTTTAAGACGCTTAAAATTATCATCGGAGCAATGGGCAGGCCTTTTGTTTCCGAAACGATTTGTATGCTGGCGAAACACGAAAATGTTTTCGGCGATTTGACAATCGACCCCGATAAGGTCTGGGAAGTTTATAATATCGTTCTGGCCTCTTATGAAAATGAAGTTTTGGGCAAATTGTTTTTCGGCTCCGGCCAGCCGATTCAGAAACCGCAAAGCTGCCTCGAAACGCTTCTGGGCTTTAACAAGCTGCTTTCTGATACGAATCTGCCGGTCGTGCCTCGTGAAAAAATAAGAGAAATCATCGAACGAGACAGTTTGAGCGTTCTCGGAATAGAGCGTTAAAAATTGCGAATTATTTCCGGCACAAAAAGAGGAATGAAACTGCTGCCGCCGAACGGCGATGCCACCCGGCCGATTATCGGTCGCGTAAAAGAATCAATTTTTGACGTTCTGTACAAATATAATCTCATCGAGGATAGAGTTGTCGCGGATTTGTTCTGCGGGACAGGCTCGTTCGGGCTTGAAGCGTTGAGCAGAGGAGCGAAGCGGGCTGTTTTTGTCGATGCCGCTCAAGGCGTAATCGAAATACTCAAAAAAAATATCGCTAAAGCGGATTTTGCCGCACAATCAGATGTTATCTGCGGCGATGCCTTTAAAGTCGGCGCGCCAAATTGGAACGATGAGAAATTCAGTCTTATTTTTGTGGACCCGCCTTATGCGATGACTGTTGACACCGGCGTAAAATCGCAGCTTGCGGAGCTTTTGCTAATTTCGACGCAGCAGGTAGCGGCGGACGGCCTTGTGATTGTTCGCACGGAAAAAGGCGTAAATCTTCTCGACGGCTATGGCGATTTGCGGATAATAGACAAGCGAGTATGGGGCAGAATGAGCGTTAATTTTCTGGCGTTAAGAAAAAATGACGAATAAGCAGGCGGCTATACAAATAATTCATTCGCTTGGCAAGGCGGGGTTTGAGGCTCTGCTGGCCGGCGGATGCGTGCGAGATACGCTTCTCGGCAAAAAACCGAAAGACTACGATGTCGCCACAAACGCAAAGCCGGAGCAAATCTGCAAACTTTTCAGACGCACAATAAAAGTCGGCGCAAAATTCGGCGTAATCATAGTTCTAATCAACGAGCATCAAATCGAAGTGGCTACGTTCAGAGCTGACACGGGCTACACCGACGGCAGAAGGCCTGATAAGATTAGTTTTACCTGCGCAAAAGAAGATGCCCTTCGCAGGGATTTTGCAATCAATGGAATGTTTTACGACCCGCTGAAAAACGAGGTAATCGACTATGTCGGCGGCAAAGAAGATTTAAAACGAAAAACCATCAGGACAATCGGCAAGGCTGACGAGCGATTTGGCGAAGATTATCTGCGAATGTTAAGAGCGGTTCGCTTTGCCGCACGGCTCGATTTCGAGATTGAAAAAAGCACACTGGCCTCGCTCAAAAAACACGCCGGCCATATTACAAAAATCAGCGGCGAAAGAATAGCAGCCGAACTTCAATCGTTATCGGCTGCAAAAAAACGAAAAAAAGGCGTTGAACTGCTCATCGAGACAGGCCTTGCCGAGCGAGTTTTTCCGGTGTTCGGCAAAACCGGCGTTGCGGAATCAGCGGTGCGGATTTTCGACTTTCTGCCAGCGAAAATTTCATTTGAACTTTTCACAGCGGCGATTTTTTCTACCCGCAGTACCACGGAAACAATGGAGAGTCTTAAAATTTTGAAGCTAAGCGGCAGTCAGATTAAGCATATAAAATTTCTGCTTGAATGCCGGGGCTACCTGCTTAACAGCCTCAACCTTGCGGAATTGAAGCTGATTGTTTCCGAGCCGTATTTTGAGGATTTGTATTCTCTGCAAAAAGCGATTTGCAGGCTGGCAAATGTAAGCATAACCCCCCTGCTGTTGATTCGCAGGCGTGCGAAGGCTCTTGTCGGTACTGAACTTCGGCCAAAACCGCTGCTGGACGGCAACGAGCTTATGACACTTGGCGTTTTGCCCGGTCGGCAGGTCGGAATTGCCTCGCGGGAGCTTTATATCGCGCAGCTTGCCGAAGAAATCAGCACAAAACCGCAGGCTGTACGCTGGGTTAGCGATTGGCTGAAAAAACGCTGATTTTTGACCAGATTGGGGCTTGCAAATCAGACGATGGTTTGCTACTATACCCGCCGATACGGGGCCATAGCTCAGTTGGGAGAGCGCTTGCATGGCATGCAAGAGGTCGCAAGTTCGAATCTTGTTGGCTCCATTTTATAAGCTCTTGTAAAACAATAAGTTATAAGGTTTTTTTTAAATAAAACAAATAAACGAATTAACGGAATTTATTTTTGTGCAGTATTTGTGCAGAATGAGCCCCTTTTTTACCAATCGGAACAAGGAATTTCAAATTTCTTTGCTCTTTGTGAATGATAGCTTTTGATACCATATCTGCCCAACCTGAGTCTCTGAGTAATTTGCGGCACCCAGCAACTTCATGCTACTTCACCACTGTGCAATACACAATGGCCATACAAATTTGTAAACGAGGCTCAATGCAGCAACTTACCATATCGCCCCGCGGTACTTGCCAGGATGCGAACTCTCATCCGCCAAAAACTATCCTTGCTTTCTCACAGTA
>MHXU01000175.1 GCA_001824555.1 Planctomycetes bacterium GWC2_45_44 | reverse complement strand
AAAAAATCGCCGACGAAAAAAAAATTAAGCAAATCAGCCTGTCAATCACGCACACCGCCAATTTCGTTATCGCCTCGGCAGTCGCATTAGTTGAATAAACTCTAACAAAAAGAAATGTAGTAACATTTTAGCCATTTGCAGCGTCCGGCATTATTTCGCCCTTTCAGGGCTTTGTGTTGTGGCGGACAGCGTACCCAGGGCGTTGCCCTGGGCTGGTATATTTTGCCCTTTCAGGGCTGAATATCGGCACTACAGTCGGCTAAAGTGTTATGAAATGTACATAATTTTTGTATTTCATCGTTCGTGAAGCGTGAAGCGAAAAAACAACAAAAAAACAACGAAATCCGCTTGCCAAAATCAATTTCCGGTATATATTTCAAGTATGTTCGCCGCCTCAAAACCCGACACTTTCGAAAAGCTCCAGCTCCTAAGCAAAGACTCGCAGTACGACCTGGCCTGCGCCTGCGGCAGCGACAAATCCGAACATCGAACACAGGGCAGCAAAGGCAAATGGATATATCCAGTTACCCTGCCTGACGGCGGAGTCTCTAACCTGTTCAAAATTCTCATTTCAAATCACTGCTCAAGCGACTGCAAATACTGCCCGCTGAACAGCAACTCCGATATCCAAAGATGCCAGCTCGACAATAACGAGCTTATAAACGCTTTTTTGGACTATTATAGACGGGGCGAGGTTTTTGGAATCTTCCTGTCCAGCGGCATAATCGGCAACGCCGACAGAACAATGGAAAAGCTCACCGCCTGCGCGGAAATACTCCGAAACAAACACAACTTCAAAGGCTACATACATTTAAAAATCCTTCCCGGCTCAAGCCCCGCTGCGATTGAAAAAGCAATCAGCCTTTCAAACGCCGTTTCGCTGAATATCGAAACGCCAGGTAAAGAATTTCTCGATAAATTGTCTCTCAAAAAAGATTTTCTAAAAGACATTGTCGAGCCGATGAAACTAATCAGCAAATTGGCCGGTGAAAGCCGAAAAAGGGTCAAGCAAACTACCCAGTTTATCGTCGGTGCGGCGGGCGAATCCGACCGCCAAATCGTCAATTACACACAGGCCTTGTACGAAAGACTCCGCCTGCAAAGGGTTTATTTTTCCGCGTATCAGCCGCCAATAAGGAATAATCCGCAATCTTTTATCCGCGAACACCGACTTTATCAGGTGGATTTTTTATTCCGCAAATATGGGTTTAACTCTTCGGATATATTTTACGACCAGGACGGTCGCTTATCTATTGATGCCGACCCGAAAGAACTCTGGGCAAAAAATCATCCCGAAGCTTTTCCTGTAAATATAAACACAGCAACGAGATACAGTCTTTTGCGAGTGCCGGGGCTTGGGCATATTACCGTCGCGAAAATTTTGCAAATGCGAAAATCAGCAAAAATCACCTCGATTGACGATATAGGTAAAGTGGACGCTCGGCTGCAAAAAGCCGGCGAATATCTCGAATTTGCGGGTGTCACAAAAAATAAGATGTATTTGTTCAATTTTTAACTTGAAAATTGTCCGCGAATCCGTATCATTTGGGCTTTCGTCCTCCGGGATAGTAGAAATTTTTGTCTGGAAAGGCACTGATATTATATGATTAAGGTTAAAGCTCGCTTAGGCGAGTCAGTTGAACAAATGGTTAAGCGTTTCAAGAAAATGTGCGAAAAAGAAGGTCTAATTCGTGATATGAAACGCGTTAGTTATTATGAGAAACCATCGGAGAAGAACCGCAGACGAAGGCGCAAGGCCGCTCGTTCGGTGCAGATGTCCACTCGGTACTAATTCTACGATATTTTTTTGGATTGTTATAAGCCGGCTGCGAAAGCGTCCGGCTTTTTTTTATTGCCGCACACACACTCCACCCACACTGTTTTGTTGACAAAACTGTTCGACGGGCTTATCATAATCTGGCAGTGGTTTGGTAAGTAAATTTAGGCCTTATATAATAGCACTGCAGGAAAAATGTGAAAATTATAGCTGTAATACCCGCTCGTTACGAGTCAGTACGCTTCCCCGCAAAAGTTCTCGCCAAAAATACCGGCAAATACCTCATTCAGCACACCTACGAGCAGGTTCTCAAAGCTGATTTGGTCAAAGAAGCTATCATCGCCACTGACAGCGTAAAAGTTTTCGATGCCTGTAAGGAATTCGGCGGCAAATGCGTAATGACATCCGACAAACATCAAAGCGGCACCGACAGAATCGCCGAGGCAGTCGAAAAAATAGACGCTGACATCGTAATAAATGTTCAGGGCGACGAGCCGGAAATAGACCCTGCCAACATAAATCTGCTGGCGCAATTGATGTTAGACAATTCAAAGGCTGATATGGCGACATTGATTGCGAAATTCCAGGCCGTGGAACAAATCGCCAATCCGAATATCGTAAAGGCGGTAATAGGCAGGGATAAATTCGCGATGTACTTTTCCCGTTCGGCAATTCCATATTGCAGAGAAGCGGGCGGGGTCGGGAAAATTGACGACTATTACAGACATCTCGGCATTTACGCTTACAGAAAGAAATTTCTTCTGCAGCTTACGAAACTGCCAATGGGCAAACTCGAACAGCTCGAAAAACTCGAGCAGCTTCGCGTTCTGGAATTCGGATATAAAATTCTTACCGGCTTAGTCGCTCACACAGTTGACGGCATAGATACGCAGGAACAGTATGCGGAGTTTGTAAAAAGATATAAAGAAGTGAAAAACTAAAAGTGAAAAGTGAAAAATTGTGGAGTCGCCTTCGGCGACGAATTAAAAAAAAACAGCGTGGGCTAAGAGCCCACCCTACAAAAAAATAAAATTAGGATTGATTCTATGACAGATAAAAATGAATTATTAGCGGGCGCGAGCGAAGTATCGGTTGACAGCGAATATTTTTCGCCGATACCGGTGGGCTACAAAAAAGGCAAAACAAAATACGTCATCGTAACAGGCACTGTTATGAGCGGTCTGGGCAAGGGGATTTTCTCATCATGCCTTGCCAAACTTATGCAGGATAAAGGGCTGAAGGTTTCGCCGATAAAGTTAGAAGGCTATCTTAATATAGATTCAGGCACGCTGAACCCATTCCGCCACGGCGAGGTGTTCGTACTCGACGATGGAATGGAATGCGATATGGATTTGGGAACTTATGAGCGAATGCTCGACCAAAACTTGAGCAAAGACAATTTCGCGACCAGCGGACAGATTTACCGCGATGTTCTCGAAAAGGAACGCCACGGCGATTATCTCGGCAGAGACGTGCAGATGATTCCGCACGTTACGGGCGAGGTCAAACTTCGACTCCGCAATCTGGCCATAAAAACAAACGCCGATATTGTGTTCGTCGAAATCGGCGGCACGGTCGGCGACCTCGAAAACGCGTTCTATATCGAAGCGATGCGCGAATTAGCCTATGAAGAAGGCCCCAATAGCTGCTGCTTTGTCGCGCTGACATATATTCTCGAACCGAAGACGCTGGGCGAACAAAAATCAAAGGCAGCCCAACTCGGCATTAAGCAGCTTATGCAATGCGGCGTTCAGCCGGACATTATCGCCTGCCGAGCGGCAAATCCGGTCGGCGAAAAATCACGCCAGAAAATCAGCGTCTATAGCAACGTGCCGCTGAACAGAGTTATCAGTCTGCACGATTCTACGAGCGTATATCAGATACCTGCGATGCTTCGCGAATGCGGAATGGATTTTGAAGTCCTTCGCCATCTGCACATCGAAGACAGAATCAATCTTCGCAGCGAGCGCGGCGAATGGGCTAAATGGTGCGACTTCACCGATAAAATCGGCAAAGAAAAACAAACCGTCACAATCGGCATCACCGGCAAATACACCTCGCTGCGCGACAGCTACGCGTCAATCATCAACGCGCTTGAGCATTCCGGCATCGCGCTGGGCTGCGATGTAAAAATCAACTGGTTCGACACAACCGATGTAACAGACAAAAACGCCGGTGATATTTTAAAAGATGTTGACGGCATAATCGTACCCGGCGGATTCGGCGTACGCGGCACGGAAGGCAAAATCGCCTGCGTCAAATACGCCAGAACAAACAATATGCCGTTTCTGGGAATATGTTTAGGCTTCCAGATGGCTGTGATTGAATTTGCCCGAAATGTCTGCGGCCTGAAAGACGCGAACAGCACAGAAATAAACGACAAAACGCCGTATCCGGTCATTGATATTTTGCCCGAACAGAAAAAGGTCAACGCAATGGGCGGAAATATGCGGCTCGGCGGGCAGGATGTCGAAATTAAGCCTGACACAATCGCTTATAAAATGTTTAAGAGCAAATCGGTGAGAATGAGATTTCGGCACAGATACGAAGTCTGCCCGGATTATATTGAGCAAATTGAAAAGGCGGGGCTGATTTTCTCCGGCAAAGCGCCGAGCCAGCCGATTATGCAGATACTTGAATTGCAGGGGCATCCGTATTTTATTGCGACGCAGGCACATCCGTGTCTGACATCGAGACCGATGAGACCGCAGCAAATGTTCCTCGGCCTTGTCGAAGCGGCGATGAAAAAATGAGACTTCAGAAATCAGACATCAGATTTCAGATATGAACAGACTTCTGACATCTGAAGTCTGACATCTGTTTCACATCGTCATTGTGTTCATCGCATCGATGAAGCACTGATAATCGTTGACCCATTTTTTCGCTTCGAGCAATTCTATTTTGCCGGTCTTGACAAGTCTGGCTAAATGATGCTCGAACGTAATCATTTTTTCGGTCGGGACATTTTTGGTTTTCGTCTGAAGCTGCGAATAAAGCTGCTCGATTTTGCCGTTTCTGATTAAATTGGCGACCGCATAATTATTGTTCAGAATTTCCATACAAATCAGTCTGCCTGTGCCGTCTTTTTTGGGTATCAATTTTTGACAAATTACATAAGCCAGTCCCAGCGAAAGCTGGTTGCGAACTTCATCCTGCCTGTGCGAGGGGAAATAATCGAGTACTCTTGTGATTGTTCCGGTTACATCGCGCGTGTGCAGCGTCGAAAAGACCAAATGGCCGGTTTCCGCCGCCATAAGCGTCATAGCGATTGTTTCAGCGTCTCTCATTTCGCCGACAAAAACAATATCGGGGTCTTCGCGCAGCATCGCTTTGAGACCATCGACAAACGATGGCACGTCTCTGCCGACTTCGCGCTGCGAGATGACGGAATTTTTCTGTTTGATGATATATTCAATCGGGTCTTCGAGCGAAATGATTCTGCACGCTTTTTTTTCGCAGATTCTGTCGATGAACGATGCGATTGTGGTTGACTTGCCTGCGCCAGTAATGCCCGTCAGCAGGACAAGCCCGTTCTGCAAATTAACAATATCCTTATAAACATCGTTGGGAAAGCCGACATCTTCGAGTTTTGGAATATCCATTCCCAGAGCCCTGATAGCGGCCGCGGGTCCTTCATTGTCAACGAAGACGTTTATTCTGAACTGCAAATCGCCGAAATGATATGAGGTGTCAACATTGTTCTTTGCGCGGAACTCGGCAAGCTGCCTTTCGCCAAGCAGCGGAAAAATCAGTTTTTCAGCGGTTTCTTTTGTAACGAGTTCGCCTCGAAGTTTCATCAGATTGCCGTCAACTCGGAACGTCGGCTGAACACCGACTTTTAGATGCAGGTCGGATACTCTCATTGCTCCGTGTTTTTTGAAGTATCCGAACATATCCTCGATGCTCCAGTCGCCATTGTCAGCGGTCTTATAAACTTTGGCTGTTACGGAATACTGCTCTGTCATAATGCACCCTTTCGAGACATAACACCGCCATTTTACATCTAACCTCAATTAAAATCAATAGGTTGAAACATTTGGCTACCCCCTATCTCCTATATTTTTCAAGATTTTGTGAAATATTTTCGTTTTTTCAGCGTCTTATAACGTAGTATAGGTGAAAGTGTGTCTTTTGCCGGTTTTTAAAAAAGCCTAAAAGGTCGTTTTTTCTTGCTTTTTAGTACCCGTAGAGCTATAATATGGACAGTGCGTAAGTCTTTACGTCTTTTGGAATTATAAGATAAGATGAATTACAGATTTGCATATTTGTGTGGTGTGTGTTTTTGTCTCTGCTGTTTCTGCGCCTCGATGTCCGCTCTGGCTGACTCCAATGATATCAATAACCCCGGCTTCGAAATTTTCGATATCAATTCCCCGCCCGATTTCAACGCTCCGGCAGGCTGGAAGAGGACTAACTACACCGCGGTTATGAGCAGTTTTGCCGGACGGTTTTCCAACCTGAGACCTCCAAACTGGCCACTCGACCAAGATATAGGCTTACTTCCGTATGAGGGCGAGCGTTTCGTTGTTTTGAGTACCGGAGATTTGTTGCCCGAACCGAATCACGCAGAGTTGCGCCAGTCAATTACAATCAAACCAGGCGACAGATTGACGGGGGCGTACTTTTTCGGCACGAACGACTGGACTCCTTACGATGACTGGGGGGCTATCCAATTAGTACAGCCGGATACGAATATAATCGAGGTTAATATTATAAGAGTCTGCGTAGCCGATGTTGAAAGCTTCAGGTCGATGAGGGGCTGGCAGAGGTTCGACTACATTTTCGATGCAAATCAGGCCGGCGAGTATGATTTAAGGATTTTTATCTCTGACAAACAGGATTATATCTACAATTCCTATTTTGCCGTTGACGGCTTAGTAATATGTCCCAACAGCCCAATTTCCGGCGACATAAATGCTGATTGCGCCGTCGATTTCTTCGATTTCGCAATGCTGGCGAACGACTGGCTCTGCGACTGCAATGACTTAAGCGTATTCAACGACCCAAACCATAACTGTATGTACGGCACGGATTCCGACAACAACGGTATCGTCGATTTCAACGATTTACAGGACATCATCGAATATTGGCTATCCGGTACTATGCAGGGCATAGTAGAACCGTAGTTACTCTACCTGCCAAGTCTTTTTTATAACAGCACATTTGCCGCTGGAATAGTTTTATCCTTTCTGGTATAAGTATCGCCTCTGTAAAACACTAATTCTGTTGGGCTATCTGGAAATTTCTTAAATGTTTGCGATTATAAGCGATATACACTCTAATCTTGAGGCACTGACAACTGTCCTTGCGGACATTGAAAACAGGGGCATAAAGACAATTTACTGCCTTGGCGACATAGTCGGCTATGGCCCTAACCCCGGTGAATGCCTTGATTTAGTAATAGACAAGACGCAATCCTGCGTTATTGGCAACCACGATTACGCGATATTATATGAGCCGACGAATTTCAATCTCGGAGCCGAGCGCGCAAGTTTCTGGACGAGAAATCAACTCGAAACCGAAAAAGACCCGACCAAGAGACACAACCGCTGGAATTATCTGGGGCTGCAGCAGATGCGATGGACACTGAACACGGAGCTTAACGGCACGAAAGCGATTTTGGATTTTGTCCACGCCTCGCCCCGCCGACCGATTAACGAATACGTTTTCCCTGACGATGTTTATACGACACCGACAAAAATTACCGCGATGTTTGAAAAGGTAAAACACATTTGCTTCATCGGGCATACTCACCTGCCGGGCGTTTTTCTCGACGACCCTGATTTTTATGCGCCGGACGAGCTTGAAAATGTCTATCCGATTATCGCCGAGGAACGAGCGATTATAAACGTCGGCTCTGTCGGCCAGCCCCGCGACAAAAACAACAAGGCAAGCTATGCCTATGTTGACAAAAATAATGTTCATTTTGTCAGATTAGAATACGACTTTAAAACCACACAAAAGAAAATTTATGACATTGAAGAACTTGACAATTTCGAAGCAGACAGATTAAGCGAAGGCAGATAATTATTATGAATATTAAAAAAAATGTATTTCTATTCATTTATATCCCCCTTTTTATTTGCGGAATAGTATTTGCTGACGGCAATACGCCGATGATGACACAGGGGATATACATTTCCGCATCAAACGCAGAGCAGAAAACTTTCACGCTCGGCTCTGTCGCCGATGCCAAAACCGGCAACCCGTACAAGCTCGAGCTTGAGCTTACGACAAAAGGCGCCGCTGTTTCTAAAGCATTTTTGCGAGATTACAACGACCGCAATCGTAAAAATCCCAAGCCTCTGGAATTGCTCAACGGTTTTGACAACATTAACACAATGTCGGCGGCGAGATTGCTTTTGCCAGGCATCGGCAAGGCGTTTCCGCTCGATAAGCTCAACTGGCAAAGTCAGGGTATAGAAGAAGCCAACGATGTCGCCAAAATAAGTTTTTCCGCAATGATTACAAAAGACGGCAGCGATTTTATCAAACTCACCAAAACATACACTTTAAAACGCGAAGACTATCTGCTCAATTGCGAAATGACAATCAGCAATGTGAGCGACAGCAATGTCGAGGCCGGCATCGAAACCACGGCCGCGGCGGGAATTGAAAGAGAAGACGAAAGAGCGGACACCAGAGGCGTTGTCGCAGGCTTTCTCACGGACACCGGTACCGTTGAAGCGATAAAAACAAACGTAAAAAAATTAGCCAAAGAGCAGAGCGGCAAACAGGAACTGTTCCACAAAAACGCCGACTATAAATTTCTCTGGCTTGCCGAGACAAATAAATACTTCACAACAATCGTAAGACCTGTTCCGCAGGAAGCCAACAGTACATCGGCGAACTGGCTCGCAGGCAAAGCCGTGATTGCTTTTGACCCTGACGGCAAAGCCGAAAGCGGCGATGAAAACCAGGCGACATTTTTCAGAACCGTAACTTTTAAAATCGCTCCTGCCGGCGAACAAAAATGCGATTTCCAGATTTACATCGGACCGAAAGACAGAGATTTATTCAACTCCACGCCTTTGTACGATAGTCTGGGCTTTATAAAGGTAATTGATTTTCAGGCCTGTATGGGCGATACGTTCAGGCCGCTTAGCTTTTTTATTCTCGCGGCGATGGACTGGATGTTCGGCTACATAGGAAACTACGGCATTGTAATTATAATTTTCGTTTTCATAGTTCGCGTCCTGCTCCATCCGATTACAAAAAAGAGTCAGGTCTCTATGATGAAGATGAGCAAGCTGGGGCCGATGGCCGAGGAAATAAAACAAAAATACGCAGGCAACAAAGCCGAAATGCAAAAGAAGCTGGCCGGTCTTTACAGAGAGCAGGGAGCAACGCCGATACTCGGCTGCCTGCCGATGCTGCTCCAGATGCCGATATGGATTGCTCTTTACAGCGCGATTTACGCGGGCATCGAATTCAGAGGCGCAGCGTTTCTGCCATTTTGGATTACCGACCTTTCAAGTTCCGACGCGATTTTTATGCTGCCTGCGGCGACCGCGAAAATTCCGCTCATCGGCTCATTTATCGGCACGAGTTTTAATTTGCTGCCGCTGCTGCTGGGAATTGCTATGTTCGCGCAGCAGAAGCTCACGCCGTCGTCAGCTCCTTCGAGTAGTCCGCAGGCCGCTCAACAGCAGAAAATGATGCTGTGGATGATGCCGATTATGATGATTATGTTCCTTTACAGAGCGCCTTCCGGCTTGAACCTTTATATTATGGCCAGCACTACCGCAGGCGTTGTCGAGCAGTATGTAATCAGAAAACACATTCGCGAAAAAGAAGCTGCCGAGCAATCGACTCTGGTGCCGACAACATCCAAACTCGGCGGCAAACTGAAAAAGAAAAAGCCAAAACCGCCGATAAAGTTTTCATAATAGAAATATAGCCACAAAGGCACGAAGACACGAAGTTGTACTTATATGATTCTTTCTTTGTGCCTTTGTGTCTTGGTGGCTTAAAAATGTACAATATTGACGATACAATAGTTGCGGTATCCAGCGGCTCGACGCCTGCGCCGAAAAAAATTGTACGCATCACCGGCGACAAGGCTTTTGATTGTTTGGAAAGTTTCGCCGAAGAGAAACTGCCACGAAAAAGAACTGTTTTTCCCGCAACGCTAAAAATCACAGACGATTTTTTTGTTCGCGCGGTTCTGTATATTTTCGTCTGCCCAAATTCATACACCGGCCAAAACCTCGTCGAAATCCATATCTTCGCCTGCGACGACGCTGTCCAGTCGCTGCTTTCAGAAATTACTTCATCAGGATGTCGATTTGCGCAGAGCGGCGAATTTACATACAGGGCTTATCTGAATGCGAAAATAAATCTTTCACAGGCCGAGGCTGTTTCGCAGATAATTTCAAGCTCAAACGAATATCAGCTCGCCGCGGCGCAAAAACTGCTCGGCGGCTCGCTCGAACAAACCATTACTAAAATTAAAAATGACATCCTTGAACTCCTTAGTCTCATAGAGGCGGGACTTGACTTCGGCGATGAGGATATCGAGCTTATCTCTAAAAAAACCGCTCTTGAAAAAACCAAAAAAATAAAAACCAGTTTGAACAAGCTTATAGCCGGTGCGATTACTTATGAACAGATTGCTGCTGCTCCTTCCGTTGTGATTGTCGGCGCGCCGAATGCGGGGAAAAGCAGCCTGCTCAATGCGCTTGTCGGCGAAAACAGAAGCATCGTATCCGAACAGGCAGGCACAACACGCGACGTTTTGCAGCATTGGTTAAAATTGGATAACTGCGACTGCGTTTTGTTTGATACAGCAGGTCTTGTTATTGAGCCTGCCGATATTCTTGAAAGGCTGGCAAATACGGCAGCTTTAAATGCGATTGAAACTTCAATGTTAATAATTTTCTGTGTGGATATTACGAAGGATGATTATTCAGAAGATATAAAAATCCTGAACAATACCGCGTGGGCTAAAGCCCACCCTACAAATAAAAAGCCTGCCATTTTCACAGCGACAAAAAGCGATTTATTGAACGATAAACAATCCGCAAAAAAAATTGAGGAACTAAAAAACATTTTCAACAGGGATTTTTTGCCCGTCAGCATAAAAACATCAACAGGTTTAGAAGTTTTAAAACAAACTATTCGACAGACTATAATCACTCAAACCGCTTTTTCCTCTCAGGCTGCCGATAAAACCACTCTGACCGCAAGACATCTTCAAATCGCCAACGAGGCGATGAAAAATATCGGAGACGCTCAAAATGAATTGAAAAACAACAATGAAGAAATCGCCGCTGTGTTTCTGCGTAATGCGTTAGCCTGTCTTGCTGGCTTCGATGCCGGGCATATCGACGAAGCGATATTAGATAATATCTTCTCGAAATTCTGCATCGGCAAATAAAAAAATGCTGCCGATATTTCGACAGCATTTTTAAATACCAAATACTATATACTAACGACTACTTGTCTTTCGCTTCAAATTCAGCATCGATTACATCGTCGCCGCCTTTGCGATGAACTTCGCCCTCGGCGTTATTTTGTTCCGGAGCAGCCTTGCCAGCCTGCTGTGCGCCGCCCTGTTTCTTGGCGGCCTCTTCATAAAGAATCTTGCCAAGCTCCTGCGCCGCTGCGCTTAAATTTTCCATAGCTTTCTTTATCGCGTCGCCGTCTTCGCCTTTGGCCGCTTCCTTAAGATTGTTCGTCGCCGATTCAATTTTGCCGCGAGTTTCAGCGGAAACTTTTTCGCCGTGTTCCTTGAGCGTCTTTTCCGTCGAATAAACAAGCTGGTCTGCCTGATTCTTCAGGTCAATCACTTCTCTGCGTTTCTTATCTTCGGCAGCGTGGGCTTCTGCGTCTTTGGTCATCTTTTCAACTTCCTGTTTATTCAAACCGGAGCTGGACTGAATCTGTATCGACTGCAGTTTGCCTGTGCCGAGGTCTTTGGCCGAAACGTTCAAAATGCCGTTTGCGTCAATATCGAAAGCGACTTCGATTTGCGGAACTCCGCGAGGCGATGGCGGAATATCCGAAAGCTGGAATCTGCCCAGCGTTCTGTTGTCGCGTGCAAATTCTCTTTCGCCCTGCAAAACGTGAATGTCAACGCTCGTCTGGCTGTCGGCGGCGGTTGAGAACACTTCTTTTTTACTCGTTGGAATCGTTGTGTTGCGGTCGATGAGCTTGGTCATAACTCCGCCGAGCGTTTCAACGCCGAGTGAAAGCGGCGTAACGTCAAGCAGCAAAATATCTTTAACGCCCGCGTCGCCGGCCAGAACAGCTCCCTGAATTCCAGCGCCGATTGCTACAACTTCATCGGGATTCAAACTCTTGTTCGGCTCTTTCTTAAATAAATCTTTTACAATCTGCTGAACTTTCGGGATTCTTATCGAACCGCCGACAAGCAGAACTTCTGCTATATCAGCAGGATTGAGTTTGGCATCGCTCATTGCCTGAATGCACGGCCTTTTCAGTTTTTCAAACACCGGCTCGGCAAGAGCTTCAAATTTGCTCCGCGTAATTGTTATCTGTAAATGTTTCGGCCCGGACGCGTCAGCGGTGATAAACGGCAGATTTACCGTCGTCTCGACCTGCGTGGAAAGTTCGCACTTGGCTTTTTCCGCGGCCTCTTTCAATCTCTGATGCGACATCGGGTCTTTGCGAAGGTCGATGCCTTCTTTCTGTTTGAATTCATCGGCCAAATAATTGATTAGCAGTTCATCGAGGTCGTCGCCGCCGAGATGCGTGTCGCCGTTTGTGCTAAGAACTTCAAACACGTTGTCGCCGATATCGAGGATTGATACGTCAAAAGTTCCGCCGCCGAAATCGAAGACCGCGACCTTCTCGTTTTTCTTTTTTTCAATTCCATAAGCAAGCGCAGCAGCGGTCGGCTCATTGATAATTCGCTCGACCTTCAAACCTGCGATTGTGCCTGCGTCTTTTGTCGCCTGACGTTGAGCATCATTGAAATACGCCGGCACGGTGATAACGGCCTGGTCAACTTTTTCGCCGAGATAATCTTCGGCGGTCTTTTTCAAATCCTGCAAAATCATCGCGGAAATTTCAGGCGGGGTATATTCTTTGCCCCTGATGTTCACCTTGACTAATTCGGCCGCGCCGCCGGTTACCTTATATGGAACGATTTTTTCTTCGGAGGCGACTTCGCTGTGCCTTCTGCCCATAAAGCGTTTTATCGAAAAAACGGTATTTTCCGGATTAGTTACCTGCTGGTGTTTGGCAATCTGACCAACGAGCCGTTCGCCCTTACCTGTAAAACCGACAACCGATGGCGTGAGCCTGTTGCCGGAAGAATTCACCAAAACCTTCGGCGATGAGCCTTCCATTATCGAAACAACCGAATTTGTCGTGCCTAAATCTATTCCAATTATCTTTCCCATTGTTATTTCTCCATTAAATTAAAGAAATTTTCATTCAACTATTCTACAATGCAAAGGCCGTGCCAGCCAATCCAAAAATCATAACTCATTATCAAAAAAGATGTTAGAGTCCGCCCATCTCGCCGGTATCTGCCTTTTTGGCAGGTTTTTAATTTTTTATTTAATTTTTGATTTTTGATTCCACTGTAATATAATCGCGCAATCTGTTTTAAATTGTTTTTGGTGCTGTAATTTTGTTCTTTAGTTGAAAGGAATTTAAAAGAAATGCCTAATTTATTCGCTAATGGTATGGTGCCGAGCAGGATATTCTTAACAAAGGGAATCGGCCGACACAGATACCAGTTGAAATCTTTCGAGGAGGCCCTGCGTCAGGCAGGGGTGGCAAACCAGAACCTTGTTCAGGTTTCTTCAATTCTGCCGCCAAAGTGCAAAATCATCAGCAAAAGCGCAGGACTTAAAGAATTAGTTCCAGGCTCTATCGCGTTTTGCGTTATGGCCAGAACGGACACCAACGAACACGGCAGGCTGATAGCCTCATCTATCGGTATGGCTGTGCCGAAGGACAAAAATAACTGGGGATACCTTAGCGAAGTTCACGGCCACGGTATGAACGAGAAACAGGCCGGCGATATGGCGGAAGACTTAGCCGCCGAAATGCTCGGCACAACGCTCGGCCTTGAAGTTGACCCGAATACCGCCTGGAGCGAACGCGAACAGGTTTATAAATCAACAGGCTTCATCATTAGAACATCGAATATCACGCAGGCAGGACGAGGCGAAAAAGGGCTTTGGACAACCAGCGTCGCGATAGCAATGTTCATATTCGACTAAAAAAGGTTATCAGCAATGGAATACGAAAACAACTTTTGTGGTTTGCCGGAAGAATATTGCGACTATAAAAAAGCCAAAATTGTCATTCTGCCCGCGCCGTTTGACGCGACAAGCACCTGGATAAAAGGCGCTGACAAAGGCCCTGCCGCTCTGCTGGAAGCCTCGGCAAATATGGAAACTTACGACATCGAAACCGATTCGGAAGTCTATACGCAGGGCATATTTACGGATGAGCCGATTAAGGAAAAAAAGTCGCCGGAAAAGATGACCGCCGAGCTTAAATCGCGGGTTCTAAAACATATCAAAAGCAAAAAATACGTTGTTACCATCGGCGGCGAACACTCCGTCAGCGCAGGGGCAATCGCAACTCATAGCGAGTCGTTTGACAATGTGTCGATTATTCAGTTCGATGCCCACGCCGACCTTCGCAATGAATACCACGGCTCGAAATACAATCACGCCTGCGTAATGGCTCGCGCAAGAGAACTCGGCCAAGTCGTTCAGGTCGGTATAAGAAGCGCAGCGGTCGAGGAAGGCCCGCTGATTCAGAATGTTGACAATGTTTTTCTCGCACACAAAATCTACAATAATAACGACTGGTTCGATAAGTGCTTGAGCAAATTAACCAAAAATGTCTATCTAACAATCGACCTTGATGCCTTTGACCCCGCGATTATGCCGGGGACTGGCACTCCGGAGCCGGGTGGACTTGGCTGGTATCAGACGCTTGATTTCCTCAAAAGACTAATGACGGAGAAAAACGTCGTCGGCTTCGATGTCGTCGAACTTTGCCCCATTCCCGCAAACAAAAGTTCCGACTTCCTCGCCGCTAAATTGGTTTATAAACTTCTCACATACAAGTTTGTAAAGTAGAAAAACCATCTATTATTAATGTTTTTTTCGTTATCGTCCGATATACGCTGTGTTATCAGTATTATTATTTTTTTTGAAAGGATTCAGTTATGGCAACAAAATGCGGCTGCGGATGCGCCAAAAAGAAAGTCGTTAAGAAAAAAGTGGCTAAAAAAGCAGCAAAGAAGAAAGTCGCAAAGAAGAAATAACTTCGACACACTTGACGAAAAAAAATCGGCCTTTGAAACGTTTCAGAGGCCGGTTTTGTTTTCACACTATCTGCCAAACGCTCGCATCGCCGCGGTGTGAACCGCTTTCTGGAGCGCAATTTTTAAATTTCCCGTTTTGCATAATCCCGCGACAAATCCCGCCAGCAGATAATCGCCGCAACCGACAGTATTGCAAACCGCGTATTTTTTGCCGCAGTATTCGGTGGAGATAATTAAATCTTTGCCGATGAGCATCGCTCCGTTTTCGCCTCTGCTGACCAAAACAAATTCCGTTTTATTCAGAAGTTTTTTCGCGGCATCGGCAATCGCCTCTTTTTCATTTTCAATTTTCCTGCCGATGAGTTCGCTCAATTCCTCGACATTGGGCTTGATAACAAACAACCCGCCGTGAGAAACAATTTTCTTAAACTCGCCGCCGGAACTATCGACAATAATTTTTGCCTGTTTTCGTTTTGCCGTTTCAATCAGCGATATTGTCCCAAGCAAAAGTTTGCCGCCCGGCATCGCGCCTGCGAAAATGCAAATGCTGTCTTTCCCGGCAATCGTCCGCAAATTCCTGTTCAAATCCGATAATGACTTCGCGTCGGCCAGAGCGCTTTTGCTGCGAAGATGTATGTTTCTTTTTTTAGCGGTATCAACGACGGTTATATTTTCTCTTGTGGCGCCGATTGCCTTTGTGAATTTAATCTGCGCAAATTTTTTCAAATCGGCAACGGCCTTTTGCATTTTATCCCAGTCATCCGCGCCCCACAAACCGGCGGCGATACTCCCGATTCCCATTCGAGCCAGAGCCCTGCTGATATTGAGAGCCTTTCCTGCCGGAACAATTCTCTGGCAGGAAACTATTTTATGCTCGCCCCATTCGATTCCCGCTACTTCGATTGTTTTGTCCCAGGTCGGGCTTAAGCCGATTGTAATGATTTTAGTCTGCAATCTCTGTGTCCCCTATGGCTGCTATTTCTTTGCCAATTCCTGAAGTATCGCTTTTTTGCTTCTGATTTCGTCAGCCATTCTGCTGTTTGGGAATTCCCTGATAATGGCTTGTCCTGTCGCCAGAGCCTTTTCCCACTGCTTATCGCTTACAGCCAGAGAGAACTGAACGCCCATATTATGCAGCTTATTCTTGAATATCTCGCTTGCCGCCTCCTGCAGAGCCAGCCCTTCGCTGGGCGTAAGATAAAGGTCAAGCTCGCTCAAGACCATAAGGCTGTGGTCAACATCGGACTTCTTAACCGCGGTATCCCATTCGTCGAGCAGCTCTCTTTTTCGCTTCTCTTTTTTCTCGACTAATTTTGCGCTCATCGCTTTTGCTTTTTCCGAATCGGGATATTTTTTTATGAGCCTTTCTATCTGCATATCAGCGTTTGTCCACTGATACTGCTCAAGAAGTCTGTCGATATAATTAATTACCTGGCCTACTCTGTCCTGGTCGGTGGCGTTGCGATACTGGTCAGCGGTAAGTTTTAAATCCGCCGCCAGTTGTTTGTATTCCTGCCGCTGTTCGATGCTGTCAATCATCGCATAAGTCGCTTCAAAATCCTGCTGATGAAGTCTTTCCATTACGCTTGCCCGAAGCTGCTGCCTGTCGCTGTCGCGATAGCAGATAGTCTTTGCCGCTTCGGACAGGCGCACTCCCTGCGAAATCTGTTCAAGCAGCTTTTTGTTTGCCGTAAGCGACTCGCTGATTTGTTCGATTTTCTCCCGCTGCTGCCTGAAATTTTGGACCATTTCCGACAGCATTTGCAGTATCGCGAAAATACCCACAGCCGCGGCGAAATAGGTTATCATAATAAAACTGCCCTTCAGCGCGGTAAGCCACTGGCTCAAAGGCCAAAGAACAACGCCGACAATCGCCAATCCCATAAATAAAAAATGCCACTTTTCGAGTTGTTTTGGTTTCATTTCAGGCACTCCATAAATCCTATCGCAAATAGTCTTGCTGACGATCTCCATAATACTTTATATCCCTGCCCATTTTCAATACCAAAATTTTATTTACAATCGACCTTACCAAAGTGTTGGCAGGATTGACCGCTCGGGCTTAAAACAAATTAGTCATTGCTTGTTTGGCAATAGTCGTTAATATGGGCTATTAGTGTTTTTTTTAGGGTAATCCAATGCCATTTAAGTGTTTTGGTCTTTCAGACCCGTTAGTAAGGGGTATTTTAGCCACAGGTTATACCGCTCCGACAGAAATTCAGTCTAAAGCCCTTCCGGCTGCGATAGAAGGTCAGGACGTAATCGGCTGCGCGCAGACCGGCACAGGCAAAACAGCCGCGTTTGTACTGCCGATTTTAAACAGGCTTAGCCACGAAAAAGGCGCAAGCAAAACCGTAAAAGCTCTTATTCTTACGCCGACACGGGAACTCGCGGCGCAAATTGAGAGCTGCATCGTCAGCTACGGTCGATTTTTGCATTTGAAATCTTTGGCTATTTACGGCGGGGTGAGCATAAACAATCAGCTCGGCATTCTTCGCAGAGGCGTTGATATTGTTGTCGCTACGCCTGGGCGGCTGATGGACCATATTCAGCGAGGCTCTATAAATCTTAAACATATCGAAGTGCTTGTTCTCGACGAAGCAGACAGAATGTTCGATATGGGATTTATTAACGATGTGCGAAAAATCATCGGCTTTCTGCCTAAAGAAAGGCAGACGATGCTTTTCTCGGCGACGATGTCGAAGGAAGTAAGGGCACTCGCGCAGGGCGTTCAGAAATCGCCGAAGATGATTCAGGTCGGCCAGGAGCGCAAACCAATCGAGACAATCACGCAGCGGATTTATCCGGTGAAGAAGGAATTGAAAGCTGATTTGCTGCTTTATATGCTCAAGAACAGAAGTATGTACAGCGTTTTGGTTTTTTCGAGAACCAAACACGGAGCGGACAAAATCGCCCGCAGACTGCAAAAGGAAGAAATCGTATCCGCTGCGATACATTCGGATAAAACGCAGGCGCAGCGGCAGCGAGTTCTGGAAGGTTTTAAAAAAGGAAAATATCAGGTAATGATTGCGACGGATATCGCGGCTCGCGGAATTGACGTTGCCGGGATTACGCACGTCATAAATTATGATGTGCCGAACTATGCGGAGGATTACGTTCATCGTATTGGTCGAACGGGACGAGCCGAACACGAGGGAGAAGCGATTACGTTTGTTTCGCCTGACGAGATGGGTCATCTTCGGGGCATTGAAAAATTTATCGAGCGCAAATTTACTATGGATAAATGCGAAGGCTTCAGCTATCGCAAAACCGAACCTGCCGGCTCACACGCACACGCTCCACAGCAGGAGCAGCAGGAATTTTCAGAGGAACGTCCGCAGCGACAACATCGCCCCCAGCCGCAGCATTCACATCAGCCTCGCGGCGGGTATAAAGGACATCAGCCGAATAGAGGTCAGCAGCATACAAACCAGCCACGCGGCGAGCATCAGGAACATCAGCCGGCTCAACGACAGCAGCAATCGAATCGGCCTGGCCATTCGCCCTCGACAGGACAGGGGCATAGAAATTCGTCGTCAAAGCGTAAGCCGAGCTGGTTTGGTAAGAAGAAGTTTAAAAATAAAAGATAAAAAATGAGGAATCCGCCTATCCGTCTTCGCTACGCTTCGACGCAACAGGCGGCCAGTGGAAAATTTTCGCATCGTAGATAAAAATGGCTATAAATAATAATGACTTGTGAAATCAGCAAAAAACTGATAACTTGTCGGAAGATAGCCCAAATAATCACTAAATGGGATGATTTACCAGCGTATATAAAATAAATGGTTGAGATGTTATTTAATAAGGCTTGATATTTGGAGATAAATTTTTTAGGCCACTATAAAAATAAATTTTAGCGTACTCTCTATGGAATAATTATTTGACAATAAAATGGAATTTGATACAAGTGATCTGTCGTAGGCGGGAGTAGCATATACATGTATAAAACTTTATAGGAGCATGCAAAATATGGATAAGTTTTCACTGGTTATTGTTTCAAAAACCGTAGAACGTGTTTGTATTGCACTGGGCGGCATACTATGTTTGTATTTGGGCTATGGATTATATATTCACGGAATAAAACAGTTTGAGTCTGGTGAACTAAAAATAGATTCGACAATAATAACTTTGTTTGCTTCTGGATATGGACCCGGCGTTATTTTTATGATCATGGGAGCAATGATATTAATTGTTTTAGCTTTTAAAAGTCATACAACACTTAAAAAGTCTGAAGATAAAAAGGGAAACACAAAAACTACATTTGTTGGATATGCTAAAGGCTAAACCTAAGAGGCGCTTCTGACCCTGACTATAGAAAATTTTCGTTTTGGATAGTTGACTTCAAGGATAAATTCATTTAAAAAGTTTTCTGCCCCCATCAAAAATTGGCATCCCTTGACAACAAAATCTATTTCAGTATCTTCTATTGTGTGCAGAATATTTTTCTCGTCAGGCCAGAATATATTATCTCTATGTGGCGCCAACACATCCACTCGAGTTGTGTGAGCAAACATCTCCCCTTCTCCTACTAATGTTTCCATAGGAGAAGAATTGACTGCCCTGAGATTATGACCTAGTTGTTCTGCGGTATCCGCCGGAAACATTATCTTTTCCGCACCAGTATCCACAATCGCCTGTACAATCACTCCCTTTCTTGATTCTGGATTGACAATTCGAATCCACAACATTGGTAAAAGAGAGCCATCTCTTGTCTCAGTAAATGGATAATCAACGATGGGCATGATCTAAGAGAGCCTTATAAGCAATATGGTATGCCTTTTTTGTGGACGAAAATCATTATGGGTATGTTTTCAATTTCATGTGCTTTCTTAAGTACAGATGCAGAATCCGCCCCATAACTAATTATTTGACCATTGTGGCTAAAGGCTACATACTTGCCTTCATACCTTTTAGCTGCCGTCAAAGCCCGAGGTTTTTGCACATTTTTTTTCATTTTACCATCAGTCCCTTGGTACATCCATTATCTCCTTACAATAATCGGGGTTTTCAGTGGCATAGTTAACTAAAAACTACTCAAATACGAATCATCTTTTATTTCGGGCAATTATAGCCCTTCCAAGAGAACTGTCCATCCAAAAAAATAAAAAAATAACTCCCCATTCTTTTTATCGGTCATTCCGCTGGGTATTGTTGATTTTTTTATCCGAATTCCGTACAGATAATCATCATAAGATACCAGATCACACAAATCTTGATTTTCACGCAGTTGGATATTTTATGCTAAAAAGACTTATGACTCAGCCGGACAAAAACCTTATTATTGCCTTGAAAAGCCATCTTTGTTCTGGTTAAGAAAAGTTTTGGCTGCAAAATTATATATAGAATTGATATCACCCTAAAATTTGGATAAATCTTAACGTCAATCTGCTATCTACTGAATTGTATTTCTAATAAGTCCCTAATTCGTATAATTCCGCCGTCGTAGTGGCTTTGAAACCGTAACACGCACAAGACATTTTATGTTGCCTTTCGGTTTGCCATGTTTGCAATAACAAATCGTATTTGGTATTTCCTAACCACTGTTGATTATTGAGAGGCAATACCAGTCGGTCATACCTGCGATGTAATCACAAATTGCGCGTTCCAGGCCGAACTCCGCTATCAAGCCCTGATAGTATTTCGGCATCAGTTTGGGATTATTCAAAAATTTATTAAAAACTTTTTCGAGCCAGCCTGCGACCTGAACGGAAATGCTTTTCACGGCGTTATGCTCGTACATATTTTTGTGCAGAAATTTTTCGAGCATTCTCAACGATTCTTCCGCATCGCCACTTAAAGAAATAATATACCGAGCAGCATCATAAACCTGCTGTAAATCGGAAAAATTATTTTTTTCGATAGCCGCTCTGCTGGTATCGATACAGTCGCCGACGAGAATGTCAATTACGGTTTTTGCGATTCGAGTGTTTCTGATGAAGCTGTCGCTGATTTTGTCGGCTCTGCACTTTTCCGCGGCCTGTTTGCAGATGTCAAGCTGCATAATCATTTCATAATTTAAAAGTTTGGCGCACAGGCCGTCTTCGAGGTCGTGACAGTTATAAGCGATTCGGTCGGCCAAGTCGCAGACCTGACCTTCGAGCGAGCAATTTTTCTCGGTGAAATCACAGGCTAACGGATTGTCATAGACGCTTCTGTGTTTGGCCAGAGCCAATCGCGTTTCGTACATAAGATTGAGGCCGATGAAGTCCGGGTAAGGTCTTTCGATAAGGTCAACGATTCGCAGAGTTTGGGTGTTGTGTTCAAAGCCGCCGAAATTTTTCATAATGCCGTTCATAGCGTCTTCGCCGCTGTGGCCGAATGGGCTGTGGCCTAAATCGTGGGCAAGGCAGGCGGCCTCGGTGAGCAGTTCGTTAAGATTCAGCGATTTGGCGATTGTTCTGCCGATTTGCGCGACTTCGAGACTGTGAGTAAGGCGCGTTCTGTAATGGTCGTTTGTGTGCGGAGTGAAGACCTGCGTTTTTCCCTCAAGTCTGCGAAATGCCGAGCAGTGGATGATTCTGTCTCTGTCCCGCTCGAAAGCGGAGCGATACTTATGCGGCGGTTCAGGGAATTTTCGACCCTTGCTATTCTGCTCGGTTACTGCTAATGATGGCCAGCTCAATTTGATTTTTTTCATAAACTATTCTTGAGGCTGCTCTTTGCTCCCGCCGCCTAAACTTCCTATAAATCTCTTAAACTTTGCCTGCTCGGTACTTTTCTTTTCTTTAAGCAGTTTATTTTGATGTTCCAGAACAGAATCAATTACCTGATCCATTAAAACTTCAGCGTCTTTCTTAGTTGGTTCATTGTATGCCAGCTTTTTGCCATCAAGGTAAAGATGTCTGTCTGTGCAGCTAAGCGTAAAATCTTTGAAGTTGAATCCAAATTTAAGTTTTAACGGTGCATCGGGATTGCTCCTCCACTGCTGAATTATCGACTTTATAAGTTTTTTTTCTCCTTCAATAACCACGAAAGTTTCATATTCTCCGGAATCTTTGAGAGTTTTGGAATTTTTTCTAATTCTGATTATTTTTTTATCCCGGAGCTGCCCTTCTGTCAGCTTATGCGCTATGTTCGGATATTGGGGCGTTGTCTGCTGTTCTTCCTGGCAGCCGCAGCAGAATAAACCGGCAAATAAAATTACAACCACTGAACAAATTGTAATTAAATTTTTCATTTTTTTCTCCATAATTGCCATAAAAAAGACTTATTGTGCCTGACTGCACATCTTTACCTTTTAAAAAGCAAATGAAATCATACTCATTTACTTTTTTCCAAGCTGTTTTATAACTTTATATAATGCCTGCGTGCCGTCTCTGCCGCAGCCTTGCGCTTTTAAAACGCTCAACAGTTCCTTTACGAGCGCAACACCCGGCAGCGGCTGGTTTATTTCCTCGGCATATTCAAGAACAAGCCTTAAATCCTTCAACTGCAAATCGACCATAAACGCCGGTGCAAAATCGCCGGCGATAACTTTCGGCCCCAAATTTTTCAAAGAATTGCTCCCCGCCGCTCCGGCACTTGTCGCCGCTAATGTAGTATTGAGGTCAAGGCCTGCGCTGTCAGCGAAAGCAAGACCTTCGGCAAGGCTCATAATAGTATGAATTACCATAACCTGATTGGCAAGTTTTGTAATTTGGCCAAAACCGCTTGTGCCGCAGTATGTAATGTTTTTGCCCATCGCCTCAAAAACCGGCTTTAATTTTTCGACTGTTTCTTTGTCGCCGCCGGCCATTATAGATAATTTTGCCTGTTCTGCACCGACTTGTCCGCCGCTTACCGGAGCGTCAATAAGGACAACGCCCTTTTGTGCCAAAGTTTTTGCCATTTGCTGCGTCTCAAACGGCGATATGGTTGACATATCGATGCAGATTAAGCCGGGGCGGGCGGAATCGATTACGCCCGATTCGCCGAGCAGGATTTTTTTTACGTCGGGCGTGTCGGTAACGCAGGTGATAATGACATCGGCGTTTTTCGCAGCGGCGGCGGGACTGTCAGCCCATACTGCGCCGGCTTTTAGAACATCGGCGGCTTTGGACTTTGTCCGCGAATGGACGACTAATTTAAAATTTGCCGCCAAAAGATTTAAACACATCGGTCTGCCCATTATGCCGGCGCCGATAAATGCTATGCGAAAATCGGACATACTTTTAATAAAACCATAAATCCTAATATCTAAATTCTAAACAAATCCAAAACTATTTCGTTTTGGTCATTTTATATTTTGATAATTCGATATTGTTTAGAATTTAGGATTTAGAAATTAGAGTTTTCCTTTCTTTATCCAGCGATGCCGAGTCGTTTGAGAGTGTTTTTCGACCATCGCATACTTTTAATCTGCGTCCAGAGCAGAATCAGCATCGCCACAAGCCAAAGCACGGAGAATCGTAAAAACATCATCGCATTTGAAACGACAGAAGCATTATCGAAACTTTCCCACGCGGCAAGCAATTCTGCCGGAGTATAAATTACGCCCGCTATAACGCCTTTGAAGAGGAGCTGCCAGGGCAGAATCAAAACCACCATAACAAACGACATAAAGACCGCTTTTGTAATGTGGCTTATTCCGCCAAGACGACCGACGAGAGAGACTTTCATTCCGAACAGCAGCGTCAGAGAATATATAACCGAAGAGACGGCAAGTATGTAATTGCAGAATCTTATCGTCCAGGCCAAATGCGCAAACGGGATTTTTATCTGCGGAAGGCCGATTTCTTTAACGGCGTTTGGGTCAGCAGTGGCCGCGGCGGGGGCGACGGAGTTGGCATCCGCAAGTATCGCTTCGGCAGCCTTTTCTATTTTGTCGCTTTTGGTTTCAATTTTTATTTCCGGCTCATTGGCGTTGACAACCGCTGAAAGTTTCATAATCATAGCGGCAATCGGAGCGATGTCCTTTTGAGACTCTTCGCCCGGCCGAACGACATACTTCGTCGGCATCAGCCAGAAAATAGCCTGCAAAATCAGCAGGCAGAGAAAAATTATAAAGAAGAAAAGATTTTTACCGCTCTTGAGTGTGCCGATAGCTTCGAGACAATCGGTTGTCTCCAAAAGCTGTTCCTGTTTTTTAATTTCTTCAGCCATAGTATTTACTCCGTTAAATTACACCTGTCTCTGAACTACCGCTCCATTACTGTCGCGGCTCTGACTATACCCTATCCCCTATCCCCTATTTTTTCAATAAATATTTAGATATGGCGGTTATTTGTTTTTTTATTGCAAACGGCAGGCATCTGCTTATACTTAATTGCTTGTAACCTCGCGAAATAGGCAACAATAAAGTCTTTTGCGTAAAGGGGTTATAGTAAAATAAAGTTTTTTAACTACTTTTATGGAGCGTAGATATGCATTTGGTCAAATGGATTAGAAAGAATATGTCGAAGCTGATGGCGGTATTTGTAATACTTATTATGGTAGCTTTTATTATGCCGCAGGTTCTGAATCAGTTGGCAAAACCGCGTTCCAGAGGGCCGGAAAAGGCGATGTGGCTGTATGATACCGACAGCGAAATCAGTTATAACGCCGTCAGGCAGGCAACCGGCGAGCTGGCGGTTCTTAAAGGGCTTTTTATCGACAAATTCCTCCTTGGCCAGCGTGATTTTAAATATGTTTTGCTTGGCGAACTGCTGTTCCCTGAATCTGTTCAGGGCGCAGCGATGAGCGATGAGATAAAACGCGCCGCGATGCAGAACCAGTTTCGGGTCAGTCAGTCGCGGATAGACGATTTCTTTGGGCAGTCAAGGGGCAGGTCGGAGCTTTTCTGGTTATTGCTGAAAGCCGAGGCTCAAAAGGCAGGCTGCGCAACTTCGCCGAAACAGGCGGGCGATATCCTGAAAATGATTGTTGAAAGAATGACCGAGGGCAAAGTTGATGCGGCGACATTAGTTAAAAACGCCGGCGCCGCGCATCAGATGACGGAAGACGATTGTTTGCAGGCGTTCGCGGATGTTCTTACGATAGTCAGTTATGCCCGCATCGCTACCGAAGTTGAAGATGTAACCGAATCTGAAATGGCGGCAGCGGCGGCAATGCCGCAGGAAAAGTTCTCGGCGGAGTTCGTGGAGTTTAACGCCAAAACTTTTGCCGACAAGGCCGCAGAGCCGAGCGAGCAGCAGACAGCGGAGCAGTTTAATAAATATAAGAATTATCTGCCGGGCGTAATAACGCAGGATAATCTTTTTGGATTCGGATACAAACAGAGGGCGCGTGTTGCGGTCGAGTATATGCTCGTTAAGCTCGATGATGTGAAAAAACTCGTTACAGTTCCGACCGAAGAAGAAGCGGAGGAGTTTTATCAGCAGAATCTTGAGCGATTTGTCGAGGAAATTCCCGCTGATGCCAACGACCCGAATGCACAGCCGACACAGAGACAAAAGAGTTATGCCGAGGTGGCGAGCCTTATAAAGGATGCCCTGTTAAACAGAAAAGTAAGCGCAAAGGCGACTTCGATTCTCGGCCAGGCAACGGAAATTGCCGATGCGGAAATCATAGGTCTTGATTTTGAAAAGGCCAGGGTTGAGGACTTTAAGGCCAAAGCGAAAGATTACTCGGCAGCATCTGAATCGGTCGCTAAGCAGAACAATATAAAAATATACGCCGGCAAAACCGGCCTGCTGTCGGCTGAAGATTTTCAGTTGAGCCAGAGTCTTGGCTCTCTGATGATGCAGTCGCAGAGCAGGATTCCGACGAGACTGACGAAAATTGCTTTTGCGCTCGACCAGCTCGGCGATGAGGCGGCAAAGCTCGGACCGTATGAACCGGCAAAGCCGAAGATGTTTGTAAGCGTTGGCCCTCTGCTCGATAATATGGGTTCTGTTATGGCGATGATTCGCGTAATAGACGCTGTAAAAGCAGCCGTTCCGCCGGACGTTAATTTCAGCTACGAGAGAAATCTGCCGCAGGTAACGGAAAATGTGCAGATATCGGAAAATACTTATTCTCTTAAAGAGCAGGTGCGGAAAGACTGCAAAAATCTTGCGGCGTTTGCAATCACAAATCAGAAGGCCGAAGAGTTTATGTCGGCTGTAAAAGCTGACGGCTGGGAAAAATCGATTAAAAAATTCAATGCTGATTATCCAGCCAAAGTCGCCGATTCGAATACTTTTGATATGCAGAAGTGGACTGATAAGACGCGAGTTTCGCGTTCGGATATGGAAATGGCAAAGGTCGCGATGAGCGGTTCGCCCGCCGCCGAAAGATATATCAATCAGAGCATGGTGTACGGCAAACTTATTGACGCGTTTTATTCGCAGTTCACCGGCGACAGCGCAGAAGCCGCGAATCTTCCGCTGATGATTAAGTTCCAGCCGCAGATGAGCTGCTTTGCGGTAAAGAGCCTGAACAGGACATTTGCACCGATAGAAAGCTATGAAACCAACAGGCAGCAAATCGCTTACGGCAAGGATTACATAATCGGCCAGAGTATGGCGTTTGAATTTTTTATGCCTGATAATATCACAAAACGAATGAACTTAAGGCCGGCGCAGAAAGACGACAAATCTGATTCAAACAGCGTTGCTGATACCGGAGACGATGAGTGAAAGACCAATCAAGCGAGCAATTTAAGAAACTGCCTGCGGTCGCGTATCTGATTCTTGTCGGAGTTGCCGGCTGGTGGATACCGGGAGTGGGACACTGGATTATCGGCAGACCCAAAAGAGCCGCGATGATTTTCTTTTCGATTGTGCTGGCGTTTATGCTGGGAATATGGCTTGGGTCAATCGCGGTTATCGAAAAGCCCTGGTTCTATGCGCAGATTCTTAATTCGCCGATGGTAGCTTATCTGGCTCATATCAGCAAGGTATTCGGCCTTGTGTCTTATGGAAGGCCGCGAGAGCTTGGCGAGATTTACACCGGCATCGCCGGGATGCTGAACCTTTTGTGTATTGTCAACGCTGTGTATTTAGCTCACTGCGATACAATTAAAGAGCAAAATAAATGATGACACTTATGCTTGCCAGTTTTACATCGCCGGTGCATATCGGCTCGACAGCCGGGACGCTGCTTTGGGCTCTGCCACTAATAGCGATAATTTCAATTGTTTATAAAGCCATCAAACTCGATGAGATTAAGCCTGCGGATTTTGTCAAACAGGTAGTTCTGCTGTTCGGCTCAATCGTGGTGTTTATGGCGGTTACAGCAGTTGTGATTTTTGCCGTTATGAAAATATTTATAGGTTGAACATCTCAATCCGACTGATAGTCAGTTTGAGAGTTTAAATTTTAAAGCGAAAAGTGTAAAATTGACTTCGGCGAGCTCAGTCGAGCCGTGGAATCCCGGCTTTGTCGGGATAGTTGTTTTGCGTGAGGGAAAACCTGTGGATAAAAAAAGACATATTTCGTCTGTCAAATCGCCCGATTACTACCTATATCTTATTGAAAACTCCCAGGACGCGTTATTCAGTATCAATCCCCAAACCGGCCAATTTGAGTATGTAAGCCCCGCTGTGAAGGCGATTATTGGTTTTACTCCCGAAGAAGTAATAAAAATGGGCGCCGAAGGAATGAACCGGAGGGTGTCTCCGCAGTATCAGCGGATAATGGATAAGTTCGCGGCCGATTCGAAAAAAAAGAAACTGCCCAAACATTATGTTTCTTATGTGGAAACAAGATTCAAACACAAAAAAGCATTATGTCTGGCTGGGTATCAATAGGAAGTTCATAGCCGACGGCAGAGGCAATATCAAAGCGGTAATCGGACATACTCGCGACATCACGGAAACAAAACTGCTGCATCAGCGGCTGGAGACTTCATTACAAAATTATAAAACGCTGTACCATAACGCTCAATCCGCGCTGTATAGAACGCGAATCAGCGATGGGAAAATGCTTGAATGCAATGAGGCTATGGCAAAGATGCTTGGTTATGAAAGCAGGGAGCAGTGTTTAGCTGAGCACTACTCGACGAAATACTATACAGACCCCCGGCGTCGCAGTGAATTGATGAAACTGCTGAAAGAAAAAGGGCAGGTTGACGGCTTTGAAGTGGAAGCTCGGCGAGTAGATGGTTCCGTACTATGGGCGAAGATTTCAGCGCAGGCGCACCCTGAAAAAGACTATCTCGAAGGCACTATATTGGATATCACCGCGTCTAAAATTTTAACGCCCGCGGAAAATCAGGTGCTGGAACAAATAATGCTCGGCAAAAGCAGCAAGGAAATAGCTTTTCAATTAAAGCGTTCCGTCAGAACAATTGAAGACCACAGAGCGCATATTATGCAGAAATTGGGAGTGCATAATTTGGTCGAATTAACTAAAAAAACGATAAAAGCAGGGCTTGAACCACAATAAAAGCGGAAAAAATCGCCTTTTTTCACTTTTTTTAAAAAATATTTCCGCAAAACCCGCCTTTTTGCCGCAAAAACAGACTTTTTTAAAAATACCGTAGTTCCCACGATAGACGGGTTTTTAAGTCCCCCGTACAATACACCCAAATAACGGAAGTAAGTCGTGCCGATGTTGCGAGAATGGGAAGAAGCATATTTAGGGGCACGGGCAACAAGATTAAAATAAGGTAAGTATAGTTAGTAATAGTTTGGGATTTGCTCCCTTGGGAGGGAGCGGAGTAGAAAACTGATTTGGGAAGAAGGTAGGAAAACGTTTGTACTCATTATAACAATGAGTATCCGCTTTCTGTTCCCCCTGCGTTGGCCCTCACTCATTGAAGTCCCATGGATATATTTGTTTAATTTTTTGGAGGAAAGAAAATGAAGAAATTGTTGTGTTTGTGTGGTTTGTTGGCGGTGTTGTTAATTTTGCCTGTTTCGGCAATTCAGGCGACCAGTGTTACGGTAGCAACATTTGCGGATCCTTCTGGCAATGCGGGTGATCCATTGCTTACTGTCAATTGGACCGACAGTACTATCAACGGCGGATGGGCTGACATCAAGAGTGGTCTGTTGCTGCAGATACCCATTGCCGGCGTTTCCTTTGCGGATGCATGGTTTGAGATGGACGAGATTACCATAACCAATACAATGGTATTCGGTGGTTCTAAATTCGGCGAAACTGGTGAAGGCCAAGTCAGATTTTATGCGGCTGGTTCAACCACAAACCCTTTGCTGCGTATTGATTTTCAAAAGGGTATGGTAGGAAGGCAGTTTGTTTCTGCCGAAGACGAGGACGGGTTGTTTTATGCAAACAATGTGACCATCACAGGTTCTGCGATTCCATTCACTCTTTCGTATGAGCAATTCAGCTTCAGTTTTGCCAATGTAACAAATTTGCCAAATGCGGATGGTTTTACAGGCACGGCATCGTTCACTTCATCGGCTGTTCCAGAGCCGGCGACAGTTGCCTTACTCTGTATTGGCGCTTTGGGTCTGCTTCGCAGAAAAAAATAGTGGACAGAGATATACGAAATCGCTCTCCCGACATTGATATTGTCAGGGGAGCGATTTATGGTTAATGGTTCTTTTATACTGGTGTAGTTGCTCCGTGGGGGCGCTGTGACTGCGCAAAGGGCAAGAAGGAAGGCGGAAGAAGATTTTGGAGAAGGAAACGGCCAGTTTCCAGGGTGCCGCTGATGCGGTTGCCAATGGAAGGTCCCTGAAAAATTTTATAGGTCATTCTGTCGCATTTCGGTCTATAATAGAAACGATTGATATCGTCGCGAAGCGGCAGAGTTCTGTAATCATTACCGGTCAGACAGGCACCGGCAAGGAAATGGTTGCGCGGCAGATTCATCATAGAAGTCTGCGTGCAGACAAAGTTTTCGTGCCGGTCGATTGCTCATCTCTAAGTGGTCAGATATTTGAAAGCCAGTTGTTCGGACACTCTAAGGGTTCATTCACAGGGGCGGTCAGGGATACGCTGGGGTTTTTCAGAGCGGCCAACACAGGCACTATTTTTCTCGATGAAATAGGAGAGCTTGAACTTGATTTGCAGGCTAAATTGCTGCGCGTTCTGCAGGAATCCGCTGTTACGCCTGTCGGCGAAGTGAAAGCATATCCGATTGATGTTCGCGTAATCTGCGCGACAAATCGGGACATCCTGCAAATGGTTAGAGCTGGAACATTCAGGGCGGATTTATACTTCAGATTAAATATAATCAAAATTGAAGTTCCGCTTCTCAAGGAAAGAAAAGAGGATATAGCAATTTTGGCCGATTATTTTCTCGATAAGCAGGCCAATCTTTATGACGAACCCCCAAAAACGCTCGCACCACATACATTGAAGATTTTGGAAAGTTATGACTGGCCGGGAAATGTCCGTCAGCTTGCCAACGCAATGGAACACGCCTATGTTACCAGTAAGGCGAATATAATCGCCCCGCTTTCACTGCCGGCGGAGATACTCACGGGCGATACGATAATGTCCGCAAATGAAGAAGTGTTTATGTCTTTTGACGATATCAAAAGAAAAATGGTAATACAGGCGATGCAAAAGACCAACGGCAGGAAAATGGCTGCGGCGGAACTGCTAAAAATCGACCATCGCAAACTCGCCAGGCTTGTTGAAAAGTTTGACCTCCAGCCGACCTGGAGATAATCTACAAACCTCCTTGGGCGGGTTGTCGGCAATCCGCTTTTTTTTCAAATCAACACCTGAAGTTTTAACTCCCAAATCTAATTTTTCTTTTTTTATGCCATAGCATCTCCATATCTGCAATTGCAAGTTACCATTTTGTAATAAATTTACAAATAAGCAACTTCGCTCTAACTACTTTTATCGCAAAACATTTAGAGCAAAATTTTTAAAAATTCTGTTCCATAATGGTAAGCAGGCTAATCGCAGAAATATTTTTCATACCACCGGAATCTATATTGTAACCCATTTACAGGACAAGAGTTGTAAAAACATTTATGCGTATCGCAACGATTGGCACAGCGCTTGCTTATCTGTATATGCAGTGAACACAAAGTTCTTTTGACAAAAACACAGGAAAATAAAAGTGATGTTTATTCCAAACATATTGATTGCCGGAGCCTCGGATAAGGCAGAATTGCTGCGAAATTTATATGCTCGGTTGTATGTAACAGACAGCGGCAGAGCAGCGATACAGTGTCTAAAAAGCAGGAAGATAGATACTGTGATAAGCAGGTGGGAACTATTTGATATCGGAGGCGGCAAGTTTCTGAAAAGCATTGTAGAAGCCAAGCCGGGAATACCGACACTGGCGATTATAAAAGCCGGAGACTATGTACAGGAGGTTGCCGCACGAAGCTCAGGCGTTTCAGCGGTACTGACGGATGATGTTGACGATGATCATTTTCATAGTATTGTCTGCCAGCTTGTTAATATTCTTGAGACATCGCCTCCTGATGGAACTGAATGTGAAATTGAAGGTATGAAATATACCGTGGTCAATACCTGAAAACTAAATAAAAACCAACAATTTCTTCCTTAATCCTTAAAAAGCTGGGTTTGACGGTCAGTGAAGATTGCCATACCCGGCAGAGAACAAACGCGGCGAAAGATTGCCACGATAAAATATAGAATTGAAAATTTAATACGAAAGCAAAAGAAGCTCACAAAATCTTCTTCCTCCTTAAAAAGTCGGGTTTGACGGTCAGTGATAGATAGCCAGACCCGGCAGCGTACAATCGCAGCCCCGATGAATCGGGATTGCGTTTATAGATAAAGGGGCCGGCCAAAGATCACTGGCCGTTCTTGGGTCGGCCCCAATTTTATGATGCAGCGGCCAGCATTAGATGAGCAACGATGAGTTTTAGACACGGATTTACACCGATTAACACTGTATCTCTGTGAACTCTGTGTTCTCTGTGGTGAAAATTATAAACAAGAACAGCCAGAAACAAATTGCTGAAGAACTTAGCCAGTGAATCAGCGGAAAGGGAAAGTGCCTATGAAACAGAATGGTCAGTGATAATGGGAGAATCTTTCAATTAAACGGATTGGGAGAATTCAACATTGCTGCGGATGTTCCGCGGCAAAAAAGAAAACTAATAACAGATTTTTTTGGAGAAAACTAAAATGAAAAAGTTAATTACAATTTGTGCAGTAGTAATAATGATGTTAGTGATTAGTAGTGTGGTACAGGCGGCATATTTTGTTACCGATGGTTTTGAAACCGCTTGGAGTGGGGATTATGCGACAGGCTGGGACAACGAGGGATACCGTCATGGGGAAGCACCTGGTGCTACAATGCAGCAAGTTGATTTGAGCAGTACCGGACGTACAGGTTATGGCGTGAAACTTACTGCTAATACAGTTCCAGACCTGGGGTTTGATCCATGGTGGGCGGCGGTGAATAGAACTGACGTTGATGACAGCAAGATGCTTAAGCAGTACGACCCTTGGTTAAGTGTCGATTACTATGACGCAGGACATTCGACTGGTAACGACGCTACGGGGCAATTGTATGCGGTACCAAGTTGGGTAAATATGTATACTGATGGAGAGGATTGGACGGATGTACAGTTTGGCGGCAGAACTGTTGCAGAAACCCAGTATTATTACGTAGCGGCAGGTCAGAATTCGCCCGGTTGGCAAGCTACAAATACATCTCGATCCGAGACCACTGCTGCATGGGTCAATCTGAAGATGCAGTTGTCAAGTTTAGATGGAAAGATTCATTTTTACATCAATGGTGCTGAAGTGGGAGCCTCTTATCGGAGCGACTACATAGATCTCACCAGTTTGATCTTAAATGTGAACTATGATACCCCATTGTCTGCTTGGGGAGAAAACAAGCCATCTGTGATTTTTGACAATTTTGAATATGGGTCATCTGTTCCAGAACCAGTGACAATCGCAATGCTTACTCTCGGCGGGTTGCTGCTTCGCAGAAAGAAATAAAAAGTAAATATGATTATTAGGGACATGCCGGTACGAAACTTTCGTGCCGGCAATCCTTTTTTGAAACGGTTAGTAAAAAAATTAAATAATAACAATTTGAGATTTGGAGAAAACCAAAATGAAAAAGTTAATTACAATTTGTGCAGTAGTAACAGTCATCCTGGTTTTAAACGGTTACTCTTTTGCGGCTCCGTTTAACGGGGCTGGAGATAATGAGACCGACACACTGGGCAACTACTATATAATCACCGGAGGTCTATTTCCGACTGGCACCACACCCAATGGTGATAACGGGTCCGGGGGTACATTCCGTTTCCTAACAGATGATCCGGCTTGGGGCTATACCATCGACTCTTGGCAGAAGGATGATTGGTTTTCTGATAATGCCGGTTTCGCATTGACGATGAAAAATGGCAATTCGACTGTCTATAATAACAATGGCATCGAAGATAACACCTATGGTGATTACTATAATGCGAGTGGTTCACATGGCCTGCACGGTCTTTATCGCGGTTATTCGATGTCCAACAACTGGGACTGGATTTACGCGGGCTATTTCAAGCTCACTCAAGAGACCACTATCGATACCATCATTGGTTATTTTGACGGCAACGGCGGCGCAGCAGATCCGGTTGCATTCGATCCATTCTCACCTTCCATTGGCTATCGAATGAATATCTGGTCAAATGTTGCGGACGACCTTTTACCCACGAACACGGGTGGTTTCGATGGTGATGTACTGACAAGCGACACAACTGGCGGGAGTTTTGCTGTTTCTAATACGGGCGTGGTGCGTGTAATGCCTGATAGTTCTACTGATCCAATATATCGCCTGACGTACACGCTTAATACTCCAATAACACTTCAGGCGGGTGAGTACTGGTTCAGCCACGATGCTACAGTTCCCGAGCCGGCAACGATGGCAATTCTCGCTATCGGCGGATTGCTGCTTCGCAGAAAGAAATAAATGTAAAAAATAAAAGATGCCCTGATGGAGAACTCGGCCGGTACTCGAAATTAAACCTCCTTGTGCCGGCCGGTATCTTTCAGGATAATTAACAAGATGCCGGTACGAATTTCGTGCCGGCTTTTTTATTATTTGACATTCCATATTTACCGACTTATGCTCTCCTGTGTTAAGACGCTAAAGGATAATCAAATGTCTCAAGTTCCGCCGGTTGTGCTTTCCACAATAGTTTGCGACAGGGTTCTGTTCGATGCCCCGACAAGGACGAACTGCCTTATCGGAATAAGGGATTGTCTGTTCGCTCCCAAATATCCGGTGAGGATTTTCCAGCTCTTCTTCTTCGCGGAAATGACCAACGGCCACGATACCACCGACATAATTGTTCGATTGGTTGACGTTCAAAACGACGAAAAGGTTCTCATCGAAAAAAAGGCAAACGTAAAATTCGAGAATGTCAAAAGCACGGTATCGGTCGTTCTCGGATTCGAGGGGCTTGCGTTCGAGCATCCGGGCGAATACTGTTTTCAGCTCATAGCGGCTGGTCAGCCGCTTTCGAGTAGAAGAATAAATTGTATTTTGATAAAGCCTCCGCAGGCGGGTGAAAATGCGCCACAAAATCCAAATACCTGAAAATCTGCTTGTCATCAAAACGAGCAAAAGCTCCGGCCCCGGCGGGCAGAATGTAAATAAACTCAACACAAAAGCCGCGGTGAGCCTTGATATTAAAAACTGCGACTGCCTGAACGATGAGCAGAGACAAACCGTTCTTGCAAAACTGGCCGGCAGAATAACAAAAGACGGCAGACTGATTGTCGAGAGCCAGAAATTCCGCACACAAAGAGCGAACATCGATTGCGCGATTGAAAAACTTACCGCCGCGATTGAGTCGGCATTGAAAAAAACAAAAAAGAGGAAACCGACAAGGCCAAGTTTTTCTTCTGTTGAAAAAAGACTTAAACAGAAAAAGATCAAAAGCAGTCTCAAACAGCAGCGGCGAGGAATTGAAGAGGGCTGATTACTTTAGGCAATTTCTAAAAATGTAAAAATCAGAGCCGCGACAGTAATGGAGCGGTCAAAAACAACGTTTATTATATTTGATGGTCAATTTTTAGAGATGCCATTTGTTTTTATCCTGAACTTTACGCTTGAGTTTTGAATGTTTATCCCTTATCTAATAGATACTTATGCAGGAAACTGACAGGCCATATCGGATTTTTCTAAGCGCTGCCGAGGCCAGCGGCGACCGGCTTTGCGCAAAACTCATCGATGCTCTCAAACAAACCAGCCATAATTTCGAGTTTTCCGGCTTAGGCGGCCAAAAAATGGCTGACAGCGGCTGCGAAATTATCCTCAACACAACCCACAAAGCGGCAATGCTTTATAATGTTCTGGGGCATATCCACTTTTTCTTTAAAGCCATCAAAACCGCTCAAAAATATTTCGCCAACGCAAAACCTGATATAGTAATAGTTTGCGATTCGCCGAGTTTTAATTTTCACATCGCCAAAGCGGCGGGCAAAAACAATATCAAAACCCTGTTTTACGTTGCACCGCAGCTTTGGGCGTGGGGGCCGGGCAGAATTGAAAATTTAAAAAAACTCTGCACTGCCGGTATGGCGGCGGTTCTGCCGTTCGAGCCGGACTGGTTTGGGCAAAAAGGCCTGACGTGCAAATTCGTCGGCAGCCCGATGCTTGAAGATGTAAGTCCTGAACAGATAACAGCTAAAGACTATCGCAGATATTCGGTGAACAAGGCGCATATCGCGCTGATGCCCGGCTCGCGAAAAGCGGAAATTAAATCACTTTGGCCGGCAATGCAGGATATTGCCAGGCGATTAAAAGCACGCCACCCCGCTATGAAATTTACCGCGGTTGCCGCCGATGAGGCCGCAGCACAACTGCTTAGGCAGACAGAGATTAAGACACTTCGGCTCAATTACGAAATTGATGCCGTGCATAAGGTCGCCAGGGAAGTTGACTGGTCTCTTGTGGCGAGCGGTTCAGCGACATTGCAGGTTGCCGCGGCGGCATGTCCGATGGCGATAATGTATCAGTCGAATAAGCTGCTCTGGAAGTTAGTCGGCAAGAGAATCGTTACGACTAAATATCTTTCGCTGGTTAATATCCTGGCGCAAGATGAGCTTGTGCCGGAGTTTATGCCGTATTTTGAGTCTATTGCCCCGATTGTGGCGGTATGCGAAAAGTACCTTAACAGCCCGGAAAAACTCACCGCGATGAGCGAAAATTTAGCACAGCTTACAAGGCCGCTCTCGGCCGGGAACGCAAGCCAAAACACCGCTCAAATGGTTATCGAAAACCTCTAAAAATAGTTCCAGTGGACAACGGTGGAAACAAAAACGGCTATAACACGCATAAAACCGCGTTATTAGCCGTTTCACAAATAGTCCCAAGGGGATTTGAAAATCTTCTTCTAACGGTAGAATAAGGACTTATGGCAGTTTTTAAGGTATTAGATGTAGTATTAGATGTAGTCATAAGTCTTTATATTTCATATAGATAAATGGCAGTAAAATAGTGCTAATTTGATATTTTGTAATTTTATCCATATTTGAATAACAAAAAAGATATAATTTTGCTTGTTTTCAAAGAACCCAGATTTAGATAACAATTGAATTATACTTGGTTTATATGAAAATACCATCATTAATTTACTATATAAAACCATACCAAGGGAAGTTATACCCCTTTGATTTATTTTGTTAATTTTTCCTCATAGAACATTCTCTGCCCTTTTAAAGATAAAAAAAGTTTTAATACCTTAAAATGTTTATTTTGGTTATAAAAACTCTTTTTAATAGTAAAAATGAGAGTGGGTATTCTGGAAAAAGCCGTATCTCGAAGTTCATTTTCACAGTTTTTTCACAGTGGAAAGAGAATATTTAAAAAATTATTTCTTTAGGTTTTTAAGAGGAAAGGTCTTATAATACCGGGGTTATAAAGGGCTTTTCTTTAAATACCGTAGTTTCCACGATAGGAAGATTGTAATTTTTCTGTATAATGCAGTCTTTATTTAGGTAGATAGTAGTTTTTTGGGTTATGGAGAAAGAAGAAAATGCAAAGTTCACCGAGGAATTTCTATCTGTTTTAAATTCAAGGGAGTTAGTCTGTAAATAGGTTGGGAAGAAAATGTAATTTTTTAGGAAGTAGGGAAATAAGGTCATCCGAATAACCGTAGTTGAGTAAGGATGTGCAGGGTTAAATAGGCCGTAACCATTCACAGAAAATCTTATAAAAACCTCAAAATGTTAAAATAGATAATTTGCGCTTTTGCAAATAATATGCTACAAAACGGGCAT
>MHXU01000174.1 GCA_001824555.1 Planctomycetes bacterium GWC2_45_44 | reverse complement strand
GACCGTTCGTCAGTCTCTTAGTATCCTTAGAAGTGAACGGCTTGTTATAAGACAACAGGGAAGAGGGACATTTGTAACCAACCCCACCTATGCCGCTAACGGCGACAGGGAAACACTGCTCATAGGCGCATTGGTTTATGAGAAAGATTACTACTTTGGCACAATTCTGCAGGGAGCCTTTTCGCACGCTACTCGTCGAGGTTATATTCTGGCCACAGGCATAAACAGCACGGAAGATTCCGAAAAAGAGCATGTGGAGGCTTTCATTAAAAGCGGAGTCAGGGGCGTTATTCTCGCTCCAACAATGGGCAAGCATTCGTCCCACGCCTATGACCGTTTAGTCAAAGAAAAAATTCCCGTCGTACTCATCGACAATAAATTACACGATAGATATGAAGATTTCGTCAGTGTCGACAATTACCAGGGAACGGTATTAGCCGCCAAACATCTGATAGATTTGGGACATACTGCGATTGGATACATAGGATATGACATACCCGACGACCTGCCCTGCCAGCCGGAGCGTTTGCTTGGTTTTACAAGTATGTGCCGGCAATCGGGCATAAAAGTCTCCGATAAATGGATAATCGAAGTGAACAGCGATAATTGCCTGGAAAAAATGCGGACTATCCTTCAGCAGGAAAACCATCCGACCGCTTTTGTTTTTTACAATGATTATTTAGCCACCCGTATGCTTGATGCCGCACACGAATTGAATCTGAAAGTTCCGGATGACATTTCAATCGTGGGATTTGACGATTCGCCGATAGCTAAAACCTGTTCTGTTCCGATTACTACGATTTGTCCGCGTCCTCGCGAACTGGGAAAAATTATGGTGGATACTCTTGTGAACAAAATCGAGAACACGCAGCAACAAATAAAACAAAGCATTCTGATTGAGCCGAGGCTGGTAATTCGGAAGTCCACCGCTCCGCCAAAAAAAGTTTAACCGAAAGATAAAAATTTCTGTTTCTTGAAACTTGCAATAACTAATAAGGAAAAACGTCAATGAGAAAGCAGTATTCTTTTGAAAACTCAAAAAAACTCTGGCTTGAAGCGCAGGACATTATACCTGGCGGCTCACAGGCGACTCGTGCGCCGCTGTACCCGGAGTTTCCGACCTATTTCAAAAAAGCCAAAGGCTGTCGAATGTGGGATGTGGACGGCAATGAGTTCATCGACCTGCTGTGCAGTATTGGCCCGATTATTTTAGGCTATGCATACGACAGAGTTGACAACGCCGTCAGAGAAATTATGAAAGATTCATTTCAGTCTTCTATGAATCATCCGATACAATTAGAACTCGCAAGACTTCTTATTGAGGTTATTCCCTGCGCCGAGCAGGTGAGATTTCTTAAAACCGGCACGGAAGCGACACAGGCGGCGGCCAGACTGGCACGCCATATTACAAAACGAACCTATATTGCCAGATGCGGCTATCATGGCTGGGCGGATATGTGGTGGTATGGAAAAACCGAAGGCATACCTAAGGCTGCATGGGAAACAATCCCCCGATTCAATGGCGCTGCTGAAGACCTTGAGAATCTCTTTAAAAAAACCAATGAGCCTTTCGCTGCCGTCATTCTTTGCCCGGCTGACACCAGGCCTTTTACCAAAGAAAACTATCAGGCTATTGTGGACATTGCGCACAGACACGGCGCACTGGTGATATTTGATGAAGTAAAGACTGGTTTCCGTACAAGCCTCGGCGGAGCGCAGGAACTTTTGGGGGTTACTCCGGACATTACGACCGTCTCAAAAGGTATGGGAAACGGCTATCCAATTTCCGCCGTGGTCGGAAAAGAAGAATATATGAGACGGATGCCGGAAACTCCGACCGCCGGAACATTTTCAGTGGAAGCTATTTCTATTGCCGCGGCAATAGAAACTATCAGGGAAATAAAGGAAAAAAATGTTGTTGGCCATCTTTGGAATAGCGGTCAGCGTCTGATTGACGGCCTGAACAAAATCTGCCGGGATTATAATATGGACGAACCCAGAGCATACGCCGACCCCGTCCCATCTATGCCTCGTTTCACCTGGAAATCTGGCGAAGATAACCCTCAACACCCTGTTCACCAGTATTTCTTTGGTGAATGCGTCAAATACGGCCTGTTTTTTAGTCAATGGCACGTTGCGTTTGTCAATTATTCTCATAAAAACGAGGACATCGATGAAGCTCTGGATATTTGCGACTTCGTAATGGCCAAAACTAAAAAATATGCCGCCAATATATCAGGAAACGCAAATTATAAAAAAGCAGTTGTCCACAAATCCAATCCCGTCAAAGCAGCAACATAGGCCTGTTTGCTATGGTTCAACAGGCTATACGGCAAGACAAACATGTGATTGAATAACATACATGGAGTAGAGTATAGTATGAAAATAGGAATAACCCAGTACACTGCCGGTGCAGGCGGGCTTATGCTTCTTGAACGAGCTCAAAAAATAGGCTTGAACGGCGTTGAGCCGATGATTGCCGCGGCGGATTCAGATTATCTCCTGTGGTCCGGCGGCGAAATTGAAAAATTTTTGCAGCGAGCAAATGAATTAAGAATATTAGTACCGACAGCCGCAATGGCTATTTTTAACAACGATGACTCTATCGTGAACGCAAAAGGAAAAGACAGAGCCATTAAGATAATCCGTTGTTCTCTGGAATTCACCGCGGCGATTGGAGCCGATATTATGCTGTTATGCACATATTTCGCGTCTAATCCAGATTCACCGTCAAAGAAAGATAATTTGATAAAAATACTGCGGGAAGCAGAGCCGATAGCTCGCGACTTACAAGTCGCCATCGCTTTAGAGTCGCCTTTGCCGATTGCGGAACTGTCTGAACTTGTTGACGAAGTCGGCTCTGAATATGTCGGCATCTACTACGATGTAGGCAACGCCCTGTATTTAGGTTACGACCCTGCCAGGGAAATCGAACAGGCCGGCCGACGCATCCTGTCGGTACACATAAAGGACACCGCAAAAAATCTGGGCGATTCGCACTTAGGCGCCGGCCGACTCAATCTGGACAGCACAATGAAATCGTTAATGAAGATTCATTACAACGGCTGGTTCATAATCGAAACGCCCCCCGGGAATGACAAAGCGATTCAGAATGATATTAAAATGCTCGATAAATATACGTTTGATGCGGTTAGAATATAAATATGAAAACAAAAGCTGTTGTATTCACTGAAAAAAACAAGGTTGAAATTCAGAATGTTGCCCTGTCCGACATAACTGACAACGATGTGCTTATAGATGTGGAATACTCGTTTATCAGCCCCGGCACGGAACGATGGTGTCTGGGCGGACAGTTTCACTATGGCAATAAACTAAATTACTCCTTCCCTTTTGTACCCGGCTATCAACACGCCGGTCGCGTCAAGGCCATAGGTAAAGCAGTAACGACGATTAAGCCCGGCGACAGAGTTTTTGCGCCTTTTAATCGTTTCATCGGCATCAATTCAATGTGGGGCGGCCACTGCTCAATGAGCATTAATGCCGAAAGCGATGTAATAAAACTGCCCGACAATGTATCTTCACTCGAAGCTGCCGCGCTGGTGGTCGCTCAAGTCGGCTGCAATGGCGGCTCTCGACCGCCGGTTGAAGCGGGGAATTATGCTGTTGTACTTGGCGACGGTCTAATCGGTCAGTTCGTCGCGCAAACTTTGCGAAGCAGAGGAGCGTATGTAATTGTTGCCGGCTGCGGCGACAAAAAACGGCTGGAATACGCTCGCAAATACTCCTGTGATAAAACAGTGGACATCGCCGAGGCTGACATCCGAACGGAAATCACAAAACTGGTGCCAAATGGAGTAAATATCGTCGTAGAAGCGACAGGCTTGTCTGAAAATGACAATCTCGCCCTCGACCTATTAGCCTATAATGGACATTATGTGCTAAATGGGTTTTACTCTATTGAACACAGAATTGACCTTAATCCATTTTCCTTAAAAGAGATTACAGTGTACAATCCCGCAAGTTTTACGCGGCCGCGATTGGAAGAAACGCTTAATCTGATAGCGGCAAAAAAACTCGATGTCAAGTCGCTTATTACCCATAATATAAAATCGGTCAATGCCGCGATGATTTATGACGATATTATACTGGCTCATAAAGAATTCTCGCTCGGCATAGCTATTGACTGGACGGATGATAAAACGTATGCCTATTAAAAACAAAACCGATATCTCTCTGCTTTCTTCGCTTAAAGCATCTTGGATTTGGCCTTTTGACCAAAAAGACATAGTCAATCAATATGTGGAATTTCGTCACGAATTTCTTCTGGCAAACCCTGATGCTGGCGCACAACTTGCTGTGAGCGTGGACAGTAATTATGTCGTATGGGTTAACGGCAGATTCGTTGACACCGGTCAGTTCCCCGATTACCCGGCCAATAAGACCTGCGATTTTTTGCCTGTCGGCCAATATCTTCAAAGCGGCAAAAACGTATTGGCGATTCTCGCGCATTACTGCGGAGAGGGGCATTTTTCCTATATCAAAGGTCGGCCAGCCTTAATCTACGCGTTGAAATCCGGAGACACCGCGGCGGTCAGCGGCAGAAACGCATTTTATCGAAGTTCGCCATGTTTTCATCAGGGGCCGATTCCCAAAATAACACAGCAAATGCCATTTACTTTCGAATTTAATGCTATATATGATGATGGGTGGCAATCGCCTGACTATCAAATAAATAACCGCTGGACATCAATATCAGATAAAGACATTGTAACAGCCGACCATAAAAATGTTTTGCAGCCCAGACCTGTCAAAAAGCTGGAGAGAAAACCAAAAACACCTGTCAGTATTGTTGCCCAGGGCGTATTCAAACGGTGCGACGCAGGAAAAAAAACTGTCGCCGAGCTAATGCAGACGGATTTTCTATCTCCGCGCTGTGCGGCTGACATTTTCAAAAATACAAAAAATACGCCGGTACAATTGGCCGGCGGGATAGAGATAAACTTAAGTTCCGTTACGGAAAAAAATGCGTATATGGTCGTGGATTTGGGCAGAGAAGATACCGGATACATTCAACTCGAAATGGATGCCTCTGCCGGCACAGTTATTGATTTTGCTTTTGGAGAGCATCTCAATGATTTGAGAGTGCGTTCCGCGGTTGACGGCAGAAACTTCGCGTCCAGATATATATGCAAAGAAGGCAGACAATCGTTTACATATTACTTCACCCGATTCGGTTTGAGATATATACAGCTTCATATAAGCGGGCTTTCTGAAAAGTTCACGCTGTATTACGCCGGACTAATACCGGCAGAATATCCAGTTGAGGAAAAAGGCCGATTCGACCCCTCTGATAAACTGCATAAGCGAATCTACGAAGTCGGTGTCAGAACGCTCCATCTTTGTATGCACGAACACTACGAAGATACTCCGTGGCGGGAACAGGCTCTATATGCAAATGACGCTCGCAATCAGGCGATTGGCGGGTATTACTGTTTTGGGGAATATCAATTCCCAAAGGTTTCTCTTTCGCTGTTGGGCGATAGCCTTAAAGACGATGGGTATCTCGAACTTTGCGCCCCGGCTGAAATATCCATAACTATTCCGGCATTCAGTATGGCTTGGTTTCTTGGTCTTTCCGATTACCTGCTTTTCAGCGGCGATGTGGATTTTATAAAAAGCCGGCTCGCGCAGGTTGAAAAAATGCTGAATCGATATCTCGCGAGTTTGATTGATGGGCTGCTGCCGGTACCGGATGGCGACAGATTTTGGCACTTTTATGATTGGGCGGCAGGATTTGACGGCGCCAATGAAGCTCACACTGCATTAATCAAACCGCAGACCACCAGGTTCGATGCGCCTTTAAATTTATTTCTTTGTATGGCACTGGAGGCCGGCTCATTTTTGGAAGGAGTTTGCGGAAATCGGAAAAACGCCGACAACTATAAAACCTGCGCTGACAAACTGCGAGAAACTTTCCATCAAAATTTCTGGAACGCCAAAAACCGCGCATATAAGACATATTTAGGCGAAAACAGCATTGAACACTTTACCGAACTTACACAGGCATTGGCAATATGCGCCGGAGCGTGTCCGGACGAAACAGCGGACTCTCTTAGACAGGTGCTTGTCAATGAAGATAATTGTTTAGTCAAAACGTCCACCAGCCAGTCGCTATATAAGTTTGAAGCGATACTAAAGGATAAAGAAAAATATGGACAGTGGGTATTTGACGCGATAGCCAAAGACTGGGGCAATATGCTGTTTTCCGGCGCAACAAGCTTCTGGGAAACGCTCAAAGGTGCTTGGGATTTTAATAATGCAGGCAGCCTTTGCCACGGCTGGTCTGCGATTCCGGTGTATTTCTATCAGGCATGCCTGCTGGGCATAAAACCAATCGAACCGGGATTTACAAAATTCAGCGTTGCCCCTGCACATTCGAACATCGCAAAAGCAGTCGGTTCTGTGCCGACTCCTTTCGGCCTGATTAAGCTGAATTGGAGACAGACCGATGACAGAATCATTTATGACCTGTCATACCCGAAAGGCACATATCCTGTTTTTCCAAACAGTACAACAAAAGATACTATCAATTTGACTTGTTTTGAACAATGAAACCATAAAATTCGTAATCATAAAGGGAGATTAAGATGAATGTCAGAAAAGTTGTTATAGCGTTGGCCGTGGTGACACTGGCGCTGTGCGGCGCTGTTCAGGCCGATTATGTTACAATCGTTACTGGGGACGGCCGCGCGTACACGGTCGATGAATTTGACCTGTCTATCGTTGGTCAGGTTTCGACGTGTAATTACGGCAAGAGCATCTATTCCGCCGCTGGAAATAGCGTCAACGGCGACATAGTACTCGGCTTTGCCGATGGCACGGCCGCGGTGGCAAAGTATAATTCACTTGGTACTTTCATCACCAGCGGAACCGTGGGAAATGGCACAGCTCTGACCGATGTAGCGGTACGTCCGAATGGCGAACTGTATTTCACGACTGTAACCGGATTGGCTTATGCGAGGTCTCACACCAACGTAACCGCTGCGCCTTCAGGCTATACGCTGCCCGCGGATTTACAGCTTATTTCCGGTACAGCTCCTTATCTATATGTAGCAGCAAGTCCGCTGGACGAAGTGCTTTTCGTAGCTTCCGACAGAAAAGAAACGTGGATACGCCGAGGCAACAATATGTCGTTAGCTCCTTCGGGTTATTTATATTCTCATATATACTGGGACAGGAGGTTAACCGCCAAGTTAGTCCTTTCAACTGGCGATATTGTGTTGTCTCAAATGGGGCCGGATGGAAATGCCGGCGCACAGGTGTTCGTTCGTGATAACGCCAATATGTCTATACCGCCTGCAGGGTATGTTGGCAGCGGCGCAATTTTAGGAACTGGCGCTTATGTTAGGGCGATTGCTCGAACTGCCGATGACCTGCTTATAATCGGCAACGACTCCGGCCAGATATTTCTGCGATACGCAAATAATCTGACCACTGAACCGTTCCCTGGGAATTCCTACGCCGCTGGATTTCCATGGGGGCCTACCGCTATGGCGGTTACGTCGAACAATAATGTCGTAATAGGCCTGTACAATGGCCAGATTTATGTCCGCTCGCTGGACGATATAGATGGCAGCGAAGTCGCACCTTCATTGGACTTCACCGCCGACAACACAGGAATTGTGGCAATCATTCCTCACGACCCCACGCCGACAAACTGTGATGAAATAACTTCACAAGGTAAAAATATGACCGGAGACCTTAACAGGGATTGCTATGTGAACATTGACGACCTTGCACTGTTTGCTCTGGACTGGCTGACCGAATATAAAAATCCCGAAGCGGACTTTTTAAAGGCGGGATTGATTCCAGATTCCTATTCCGGCCTCGGATACGAGCCGGAAGTCCCTGCTCCCTGGACACCAGTCGTCATCAATGGTGCCACCGTCAATGTCTGGAATAGAGCCGTCACTTTTGGCGGAAACGGCCTTCCTGAAAATATCACCAGCGCCGGAATGAATGTTCTTTCCGGGCCTGTTGTTTTAAGAGCGTTTGCAGATGACCTCGAATTACTGCCTGCTGTCGGTGCCGCTCACGTTACAAAGCTTTCCGACGGTTCTGCAGAAGCGACAGGCAGTATGGCTTTTTCCGGCCTTTCCGTCAATACGCGAAGCCTCATAGAATTTGATGGCTGCATTCGCATTGAATTGGAAGTCCTCGCAACGGGAACAGGTCCTGATAGTTTTATTTTAGACATACCGCTTTCAAGCGACTTCGCGGAGCTTATCAACTCACATAAATTGAATTATGTGATTTCCGAACCTACTTCTTCCGGCTCTATACCGGCCGGAACGGGCGTTGTCTGGAATCGCGATTATCTTGTGCCGTTTATATGGCTGGGCAATACCAAAGCGGGACTAAGTTGGTTTGCGGCATCACAAAAGGGCTGGATGGTCGCTCCGGCAACCACATCGGAAGTTACGCAGGAAATTATTCGGACTGGAAGCGAAGTTAAACTAAGAGTACATCTTGCAGACAGAGCTTTCCCGTTAGGACAAGTTCGTCAGATAGTCTTTGGGCTGCATCCAACGCCCGTAAAACCTATACGAGCGGACTGGCGACTAAAAGAAAGATATGGACGGCATCCTATGGCGCCTCCTGAACTGCTTTGTAATTCAGTCCTGTTTGAACCCTTTGGCAAATGGTGGGGTTGGCCTGAACCAAAAAGCGATGCATTGGTTACCAAAATGCAGTGGGACATCGACAATGGGCTGGTCCCATATCAGCAGGATAGGGAGCCGGTGGGCTGGCCGGTACTCGAAACCGCAAGGAATCAAGTTCATGCAGATGGCGGTCGCATCTATTGGTATGCCCCCGTTCATCAGCTCGCCAATATTTCTCCATGGTACCGCCTCTACGGAAAAGACTGGGAGTTGACCGAAGGCGTTGGCTATGAGAATGCAACGGACGAGTGGTACAACGCAGAGCCGGTTTGCCCCGCAAGTAAATGGCAGGACCTTTATATAGGCACCATAGCAACCCGTTCTCTGCCGATATATGATTTTGATGGCGTTTACCTTGACACGTACATGCCATATAAATGCAAAAATGCCGCCCACGGCTGCGGATACATAGATGACTATGGAGTAAGACAGGGCGAATATACTATATGGCCGATGAGAGAACAGATGAAACGACTGTACAGAGTCGTCCACGCCAAAGCAGGCGCAAGCATTATTGGGCATATTTCATCAACTCCTATGCCGCCAATATACAGTTTCATTGACTCGGCTCTTAGCGGTGAACAGTACTGGACATATTTTCAGGTACAGGGCGGAGTCGATTACCATACTGTGCTTCCTTTGGACAAATGCCGTACTGAAGTTATGGGAAGACAATGGGGCTGGGCGCCTTTGTGGCTGCCGGAATTCAAGACTGCCGCTTCCGCAACCAGCAGAGAATTATTGTCTTTGATTCTTCTGCACGATAGCTTAATCCTTTCGGCCAATATGGATGGATATGAAGCCAATATATCAAACAAATATCTCTGGGAGCTTGGCTTTGTTAATTCCGAATTTGTCGGTTACTTTGATTCGCCCCCGCCGGCAACCGCCAGTTCGCCAAACATATATGTCAGCGCTTACAAAGATGCCAACGGCATTCCCGGCGATGTCATATTAATCATAACAAACCACGGACTAACCGGCGGTACGTTTAATATAGTTCCAAATCTCGGCGATCTCGGATTGTCATCAGGATGGACTGCGATAGAGAAACAATATAATATGACACTTACAAATGTGAACGACGCGTTTGATGTATATCTGCCGGGCAAGGACTTCACCATTGTTTCTATAAGTTCCAACTAAAAATAAGCGGACTTTGTAAATAAAAATTGCAGTACGAACTGCGATAAGGAGTGATTGAGATGAAAATTGAGAAAGTCGTTGTAATAATGTTATTGACGCTGTGCGGTACGGCATTGGCCGATAAAATTACTGTCATCGTCAGTGATGGTCGGGTGGACACCAGAGATGAGTTTAATATGTCAGCCGCGGCTCGTGCCTCATATTACGCGTATGGCAAAAACATCGCCAGCGCTGCCGGTAACCGGAACAATGGCGACATCGTGCTTGGCTTTGTCGATGGCACTGCAGCAGTGGCAAAATACTATGCTCTCGATACCATTATTACCAGTGGTACCGTCGGGGACGGGTCAAGTCTTTTGGGATCCACTATACGGCCAAACGGCGAGTTATATTTCGGCAGTATGAGCGGCTGGGTGTATGCCAGAGATAACACTAACGTAACAGCCGCGCCTCCGGGCTATGCGCTGCCCGCCGACCGGCAATTTGCCACAGGTGCTAATACATATATGTACCCGACTTCGAGTCCGCTTTTGTCAGATGAAATAATTATCACGCAGAATGATACCGGCAAAATCTTTCTTAGACAAGGCAACAATATGGCGGAAGCCCCCGCAGGCTATCTTAATGATGGCATTGAGTTTGGAACGACTATATTCAGCCAGCTCGGACTATCCCAGGGCTATATAATGTTCGCCACAAACGACGGCAGAGTATTTATTCGTTATAATAATGACTTATCTATCGTACCAGCCGGAATTGTTGGCGACAATACCGTAATAGGAGGAACCGGCTCCCCAATCAAAGCGCTTGCACGCACCGCAAAAGATGTGCTGTTGATTGGCAACAATGCAGGTGAACTGTTTTTACGAAATCTAAAAGATTTAACCGAGGAGCCGTTTCCCGGAAAATCTTATGCAACTTTCCCAGGTGCCATCTACTCTCTGACGCTCACTTCCAACTACAATGTTGTTATTGGTCTGGATACAGGTATGGTCTATGTTCGTTCGCTGACAAACGGCATAGCCGGCACAGACATCACTGCGCCGGTGAACTTCGGCTCGCCTATTGTAAAGCTTGTGGCTATGCCTGACCCGCTGACTGCGGCGATGACTTGCGATGATGAAACCTGTTATGTGGACTTTGAGGACTTTGCGCAGCTTGCCCTGAACTGGCTAAAATGCAACGACCCAGAAAATACGAATTGTCAATAAAATACATCAGAACTGTGTGTTTGGAAATGGCCATTATGTGAGCGGCGATGGCATAGCCAATTCATCAGAAAAAAGCTCTTGTTTTTTACAGCAACTGGTTGTAGGATTCTACTGTCTTATGCCTGTCAAAAAACGGAAACTTCACGAAGCAATCGAAAATCGATAGTCGAAAGCCGCAAAAAGATGGAAATTCACTACTGGAACAAAGAAATAGAGACTGCCGATAGAAAAACAATTCAGGCGGTTCAGCTCCAAAGACTAAAAGCAATGGTCGCCTCGGCTCTGCATACGCCTTTTTACAAGCGAAAACTGCCCACAGTCGGCATAAATTCGCCAGACGACATAAAATCACTTGACGACCTGAAAAAAATCCCCCTCGCGAGCAAAGAAGACCTTCGCCAGAATTACCCCAAAGGCTTTCTCGCCGTTGATACCTCCGAAGTCGTGCGAATCCACACATCAAGCGGCACAACAGGCATCCCTACGGTAATTTATCTGTCCGCAGCCGACCTCGATGCCGCCACCGACATAATGGCTCGCAGTATCGTCGCCACCGGCGCGACACGCGGGGACGTTTTGCAAAATATGATGAGCTATGGCCTGTTCACCGGCGGCCTGTGTATGCACTACGGCGCAGAGCGAGTCGGCCTGATGGTAATCCCGGCGGCAGGCGGAAATACAAAACGACAGATTCAACTGATGAAAGATTTCGGCACAACCGTTCTGCACATCACGCCGAGTTATCTGCTGCATATTCATTCGACGCTGGGAGAATTCGGCACAAGCGTCAAAGACCTCTCGCTCAAAAAAGCGTTCATCGGCGCAGAGCCGCATTCGGAAAACACCCGCAAAAAAATCGAAGAGCTTTACGGCATCGATGCGTATAATTCCTACGGCCTTAGCGAAATGAACGGGCCGGGTGTCGCGTTTGAATGCGTTTATAAAAACGACCTGCACCTGTGGGAAGACGCTTATATCCTTGAAGTAATCGACCCGAAGACCGGCGACCCTGTTCCAGATGGTCAGGAAGGCGAGGTAGTTCTCACCAATCTGATTCGCCATGCGATGCCTCTGATGCGGTATCGCACAAGGGACCGGGCATTCGTGCATACAGACCCCTGCCCCTGCGGCAGAACGCATAGAAGAATTTCAAGAATCCTCGGCAGAACCGATGATATGCTCATCATCAACGGCGTGAACATCTTCCCATCGCAAATCGAAGAAGTGATAATGAAAATTCCCGAAGTCGGCACCAACTATCAAATTTACGTCGAAAAGCAGGGCTCGCTCGACAAGCTAATCGTCAAGGTCGAACTGTATTCAAAAATGTTCCTCGGCGAAGCGAAACAAATCGACAAACTTAAAGCCAAAATATCCGATGAACTGCGGGCATCCATCACAATTAAGCCCGTAATAGAACTTCACGAGCCGGGCGTTCTGCCGGTTTTTGAAGGCAAGGCCGTCAGGGTCGTTGACAAACGAGAGAAACTGTAAAGGAGCGCCAAAATGGCAAAGCAACTGCATATATTCGTGGAAAACAGTCCGGGAAGATTGAAAGCAATCACCGAAAATCTTCAAAAAATCGGCGCAAACATTCGCGCCTTTGCCATTCAGGACAGAGGCGACTTCGGCCTGATGAAACTTATCGTCAGCAATCCTGAACAGGCCTATTTAGCCCTTGCCGACAAAGGCTGCGCGTGCGCTTTGAAAGACGTTCTGGCGATTTCCGTCCCCGACTCCTGCGGCAATCTGCACAAATTACTGTCCGCTCTTGCCGACAACAAAATAAATATCATTGACGCGCACGGCTTCGTACTCCAGCCGAATAATAAAGGAGTTTGCATTCTTGAGATTGAAAACATAACGCAGACAAACGCCGAGAGCGTTGTAAAGAACGCGGGCTTTGAAATTCTCGACGACCAGCAGTTGTATAATCTGTAATTGAAATCGGCCAGTTTGAGCTATTTGCCGTTGACTTTATCGCCGATGAATTCAGGCACAAGCTGTTTTATGCCCGAAACGATAATTTTATAATCCTGTGTATCAGCCACGGAAACAAGTTCAACGATTTTGCGGTGAAGCTGCTCTCTGTCGAAGTCGCCTTTCTTTTGCCAGACACCGATTTTTTGATGGTGAGTGGGCATCATATCTTCGCCGGCAATTGAAAGCTCCTCGAAAAGTTTTTCGCCCGGCCGCATACCCGAAAATACAATTTCTATATCTTCGCCGGGACGGAAACCGCTAAGCGTAATAAGTTCTTTGGCCAAATCGACGATTTTTACAGGCTCGCCCATATCAAGCACAAAAATTTCACCGCCGTTGCCCATCGTGGCGGCCTGAAGGACAAGCTGTGAAGCCTCCGGTATGGTCATAAAGTATCTTCTCATTTCCGGATGCGTTATGGTAACCGGGCCGCCGGCAGCGATTTGCGCCTTGAATATCGGCACAACCGAGCCGTTTGAGCCGAGTACGTTGCCGAATCTGACCGTAACAAAATGAGTTTTGCTCGTGTTGTTGAGGTCCTGAATATAAAGCTCGGCGATTCGCTTCGACGAACCCATAATGCTTGTGGGATTGACAGCCTTGTCTGTGCTAATCATAACAAAGTGGCCTGCTCCATATTTATCGGCGGCATCGGCAACGGTTCTGGTCCCAATCACATTGTTCTTTATCGCCTCGCCGGGGTTTGCCTCCATTAGAGGAACGTGTTTATGAGCGGCAGCGTGAATGACTACTTCTGGCCTGTATTTTTCAAATATCTGCTCAACGCGAATTTTGTCGGTTATGTCGCAGATGACCGTTTCCATCGAAACCTGCGGATAATCTTTCCGCAGTTCCCTTTCGATAAAGAAAAGAACATTTTCCGACTGCTCAACCAAAAGCAACAGTTTCGGACTGAACTGGCAGACCTGCCTGCACATTTCCGAACCGATAGAGCCGCCTGCGCCGGTAACAAGTATCACTTTATTTTTCAGATAATTCTCAATCATATCGAGGTCGAGCTGAATCGCTTCCCTGCCGAGCAGGTCGTTTATGTCAACATCTCTGATTTGCGAAACCCTGAATCGCCCGCTGGCAATATCGGCAACGGAAGGAACCGTTCTGAACCGCGTCTTTGTGCCTTCGCACAACTGAACGACTTTACGCAACTGTTTGGCGTTTGCGCTGGGCATAGCGATAGCGATTTCATCGACGCTATACTTCTCGCAGACTTTCGGAAGCTGGTCAACGGTGCCAAGTACGCTTATACCGTGAATGTTCATTCCCTGTTTGGCCGGGTCGTCGTCTATAAAACCGACTACGTCATAACGTTCGACCTGCATACGATGCAGTTCGCGAAGGAGAGCTTCGCCGGCGTTTCCTGCGCCGACAATGAGAAATCTCTTCATTTTACCGGCCTGCTCGGTTCTGAATTCCTCGTGATAAAGCCGTACCGCCATTCGCAGACCGCCGAGCATTATGATAGTCGCGAGCATATCGAGAATAAAAACAGCCTGACTGAATGTCGTGAACTCAATGAAATACATCCTGATAGATTCTGTCCGCATAAAAACGGAGAACCACAGGATAACGAGAACCAAAGTGCTGATTAAAGACGCCTTTACGATTGCCAGCAAATCCGAAATGCTCACATACCGCCACCAGCCCTGATACTGTTTAAACCAGCCGAAAACAACGACTTTGACTAACAGAAAAAGGAGAAGAAGCCTTGGGTATTGCCCCAAAAACCAGTCGTTGCGGAACTGCATGTTATTGGCCAGCAGAAATGCCATAAGGAGACTGCCCGCGAAAATCCCGACGTGAATAAGCGTTATTATTTGTCTTCTGAATTTCAATACGCCGATAGGCAGAACACTCCCGCTGTCGCCCGACAGTCCCCCGTCGGCTTGCAAACCCTTGTTTTCTTCCATTTTTACCATTCGCTAAAAGAACAAAATTATTCAGGCTGCTGGGGCTGGGCAATTTCTTCAACTGCCTGTGCCTCCGGCTGAACCGGCGGCTGCGCCTCAACAAAAACTTCGTCAAGCGATACATTATCCGCTTTTTTTCTCAAAAGGCAATAAATAATAGAGTTCGCGGAAAAATAAAAGCTCATCGCCGCGGCAAGAACTATTCCCGCCACAGCCAAAATTTCCAGATTGATAACAAAAGCTCCTATTGACTCCGTGCCGGTCCGAACAATATTAGGCACGGCACCCGTAAGATTGAAAAACTCCGGCTCCGACCACAGAGCGTCAAGCTTGCCGATTGTCTGCGCCTGGCCGGCATCTGTCCACATAATAACGCCGAGAAAATATCTGCTCACAACCAGCGTCAGAAAAGCGACAAACCGCACGAACAGATAGCAAATCGCGCCATAAACAGCCGCGGCAACCGAGTACAATATAAACTGCCAGGGCTTCGTGCGAAGATAAATAAACGTCTTGCATATAATATCAAACGAATCGGAACTCTCGTAGCCCATCGCCCCGAACATCAGCGTCCCGCCGGTCAAAGCCCAGATGACCACGCTTGCGATTATCAAACCGAGGAACAGAACCCATATAAACAGCAACGCAAGAATTATTTCGCCCGCATAAGGGATATTGGCTGTCAGGCCGACTAATAGTATCAGAACGTAGCCGAGCGACGCGACCAATATCGCAGGAGCAATCAAAGCGCAAAACAGCGAGACAAATTTATTCAATGAAAATTTCAAACAGGGAGTAATGCCGGGTATCTGGTCTTTGGAAAACTGCATTGCCGCGCCTCTGCAAATCGCCCCGCCGGCGACAGTGATGACCAAAAGAGAAAAAGCCAAAAATATAACCGTATAAACAGCGTGGTACTTAATCGCCCATATCAGGGCAAGAACGCTTTCCGTTACCGCCAGAACGGCAAAATCAAATTTCAAAGTTAAAATCGAAACAACCATCTGGTTGAACCGCGTCATACAAAAACCCGACAATACCTCGAAGACGCCCTGCTTTTCAGCGCCAGGCCTGTCTTTATAGTTAGTAATAAAACTTTCGACCCTGTCAGGAGCGCCTATAAAACAGTGAAGCTCGGTCGGATATGTAACCGAACTGGTGAGCCTTGACATTCTCAAATCCCGAGAGGTGAGCTGACTGGAAACAACAACGGTTTTGGTGAAATCCATAAGCCAGCCCGCGGCAAAAATTATTATCACCGCCAAAAAGGCCGTAAAGAGCCTTGCCGGCTGAACGGCTATCCGAAAAGTCTTAAAAACATTCAAAAACAACAAATTATCGCAAAATCGAGGAGTGTTTGTCTGTTCAGTCATCGTTAAATCCCTTCAAAACAAGTCTCTTAATTAAGATTGTCGAATTATATATTCCTAAGTACTTATTTCAACATATTTTCCGACTAATCCACATTTTCCTCGTCCTGCCGCTCTACAGGACTTGAAATAACATATCCGCTTTCAAACCACGAATTTAGGTCAACCAATCGGCATCTTTTCGAGCAGAAAGGGAAAAACGATACCCCTTTAGCAGCCTTGTCGCTGGTTTTCGAGGGTCTGCTTACCTCTTTGCCGCAAGTTGGACAGTAAAATTCCATAGCCGACATTATACGCAAAAAAAAACTATTCAGACAGTAAAATTTTCTGTAAGAAGTCAGCAAAACAGGGAATTAAATACGCGCTAATTGCCTATGATGAATATAAATGCTATAATCCAACTTTCACGAATGAAAATGTCAAATAAAACCATTAACATAATAGACTGCGGCCTGAAGGATTATCAATCTGTTCTGGTAATGCAGAAAAAAACCGTCAAAGACCTGCAAACAGGCGCAGGCAGCGATACTGTATTCATCGTCGAACATCCGCCAGTAATAACTCTTGGCGCAAGGAGCAGCGCAAACAAACTCCTGGAAGATTCCGAGACAATAAAAAACGCCGGCATTGAAATCGTCGAAATCCGTCGCGGCGGCGGAACTACCGCGCACAACCCCGGCCAGCTTGTCATATACCCGATTATAAATCTTAAAAATCGCTCGCTCGGCGTTAGCGATTTCGTACACCTGCTCGAAAAAATCGGCATCGAACTGCTCGCAGAACTCGGCGTAAAATGCGAAACAATAAAATCTCTGCCGGGTCTGTGGACTGGCGAGAAAAAAATCGCCTCAATCGGCGTGCAGGTAAAAAAATGGATTACATTCCACGGCATCGCGATAAACATCAGCAACGATTTGAGCATCTTTGATTTAATCGTCCCCTGCGGCTTAGATAATGTTATAATGACCAGTGCGGAAAAACAACTTGGCAAAAAAGTGAATATGAACAATGCAAAGGATATTCTCAAAAAAATCCTGCTGGAAAAATTCAACTGTCAAGGATTACTTGACAGTTGCCGATAATAAAAAAACTTGAAAAATGAACAAAGACAACAATAAAAGACGACTGCCCGAATGGCTCAAACGCCCAATGCCTGCCGGTACAGACTATAACAACACAAGCGGCCTAATCGAAGGACTCGGCATAGAGACAATCTGCACAAACGCGAACTGCCCCAACAGAGGCCAGTGCTGGAGCAAAGGGACTGCCACAGTTTTAATACTCGGCAACATCTGCACGCGAAATTGCAAATTCTGTTCCGTCATCAAAGGCTCTCCCCTGCCGCCGGACAAAACCGAACCGAACAGAGTCGCCGAGCTTGCCGAAAAATTAAAAATAAAATACTTAGTTATCACAAGCGTAACAAGAGACGATTTGCCCGACGGCGGAGCGCAGCATTTTAAAGATGTAATGGATACCGTTCGCAAAAAAATACCGGATATAAAATTCGAGCTGCTCGTGCCGGACTTCAAAAATTGTCAGCAAAAAGCCCTTGAAATTCTCGCGAATTCTCTGCCCTTTGTATTCGGCCACAATCTCGAAACCGTACCCCGGCTCTACAAAATCGCAAGAAGCGGAGCGAATTATCAGACATCTCTGAATCTGCTCGAAATGGCAAAAAAAAATCTGAACAATACGCCGACAAAATCCTCAATTATGCTCGGACTTGGCGAAACAGACGATGAAATTAAGCAGGTTTTATCCGACCTGCGAACTGTCCGCTGCGACCGTCTCGCAATCGGCCAATACCTCAAACCCTCAAAACAATCTCTCGATGTTGTCGAATATATTACTCCTGAAAAATTCGATTTCTGGGCTAAATACGCAAAGCAAATCGGATTTAGCTGGGTTATGTCATCGTCATTCACACGCAGCAGTTACAACGCCCATTTAGACGCAAATTAGCGTACATACTGGCTATTGGCTACTAAATTTGCACTTCCACTTTCATTTATTATACTCTATTCAGGGGTAGAATCTGAATGTTAATATTTGTAGCCAAAAAAAGGCAGCGCACCGGCATTGCTTTCATACTCACGATGATTATTCTGACAATAATCGCCGCTTTTGCCGTTGCTATGGCATCACTGGCATCGACAAGCGTTCAAATAA
>MHXU01000173.1 GCA_001824555.1 Planctomycetes bacterium GWC2_45_44 | reverse complement strand
ATTCATGCCCGTTTTGTAGCATATTATTTGCAAAAGCGCAAATTATCTATTTTAACATTTTGAGGTTTTTATAAGATTTTCTGTGAATGGTTACAGAAAAAGAAGCTCGTTATCAGAAAGTGATTGTAGTGTGGATTTGTCTATAGTAATGATGGGACCCATAAGCTAACTCATAGAATTAATTTCTTTTTTTATCTATCTGGCTCAGCACATTTCATTTTAGCAATTGAATATTTCGGAACCACTAAGTTTGTCGTCCCAACCACTCCATCCGAGATTATTAATCCAATGCCCAACATTTTTCTGCAATACATCGACTATCATGGACATAGGGCTCATCAAACTACGAAGTATTACATGATATTGCATAATTACCATTTCCTGCTGAAAATTATCCAACAGATATTTTAAGTCATAAACAGGCTCTTCTTCGTTATTTTTAACATGAATAACTTTTGCGCCATAAGCAAAAGCATTTAAATATCTCTGGTTATTAATTTTACAATTTTGTATAGGAAAATTAGGATGACTATTTAGAGTGTTATTAAAATCTTTCTTATAGTCATTTACCCAATGATATGTTGGGTGCCCATTCGGGCAATGACGTTTATGTATGTTGCAAATCTTATTAAACAGATTGTCTCTATCGTCATTAGAATACATCTGCCGAAATGGAAGAATAACCGCCATGCAATCTTCCTGTATAGGCAATCTTGCATGACATATATCTTTAGATACTGGAGATATATGGCATGGTGAATTTATCCACCTGCTATTGCGAATAAATTTGAACTGCCTAAAGAAAAGAGCAAATATGTCAGCATCAGTTGTTTTCCAAAGTTCTTTCCGAATAGGAATAGCTGGGTCAAAACGAAGGACTGATTCTGGCATGTCTTTGACTATAGCCAAGCCATGCCTACCACTCTTTTGATTCTCTTCATCAAATACTTGTAATAGTGAGATTGGTTTTTCGTTTTCATCTTCATAATAAGCGTCTTCTGGCAAATTGACAAAAAAAGGAATTTGAGTCGGCTTAGCTTTGTGGCAATTGTTGTTTTCGTAATCAGGGATAAAATCAAAAAGATGGCGATAGTTAAGAATTTTGCGACTGGAATAATTACTTACTCCAACAGAGAATGATATCTGGGTATCACTAATTTTTGGTGACGTGATTGGTGGAGGAAAATCACTTTCTTTTTTTTTGCAGCAGAGGTTTATAATCTGCTCAATTTCTTCTTCAGATGCACGTTCATATGAAAAGGTGTACCACTTGCGTTTAAACGGAAATCGTTCTTTTGCGGTTCGGTCATAAACCAATATCAACCATGAAATATGTGGTCTGTTAGTTATTGATGCCAACATGTTTTTCCTATCATAGAAAATAATGGTCGCCACACCTATTTCCAACGCAATAGCCATTTTTCTAATCTCAAAAAAACAGTATATCGTTAAACTGGGAAAAAAAGCAAGTGTTTTCCGAGGTCAAATGAATCGGCGTAATCAGCGGTTAAAATTAAATGTCAGCAGCAGATAGATTGGCTGTCCATGCGGTATTTGAAAAGTCTCTGTGTTTCGGTGGTGAAAAAATAAATAAAAAGGTTTCGGCGATGGCGATGGGATTTTAAATAGATTCCTCGACTGCGCTCGGAATGACGCGTCGTCGTGCCGACGACGGCTAAACACAGACAAAGACGCACGCCGTGCGTCTCTACGATAAACATGAAATCGGCGTGGTCGATGAGATTTTATGAACCCTGCCATACAAGATGGCAGGGCTAAACACGAAAATAAAAAACGATAAGAAAAAAAGCCGCTGGTTTTAAGCAGCGGCTTTTTGGTTTTTACAGACAGAAGAACTGTTCGACTACTGGTTCGATTCTTCTTTCTTTTTGGATATTCCCATAGACTCCGGCATAAGCGGGCCGTCAAGGCCGCCCCTTCTCTGCGAGGTCTGCGACGACGACTGCGACTGCGAAGATGAGCCGCCCGATGTAGCCTCTAAAACTTCAGGCGATACCTTCAAATCGTCTTCGGCCCATTTTACTCGTCTCATTGACAGGCCGATTTTTCTTGAATCGTTATCGACTCGTAGGATTTTTACCTCAAGTTCCTGTCCATGCTTTACGATGTCCTGCGGATTTTCGATTTTGTGGTCTGCGATTTCTGAAATGTGCAGCAGGCCTTCGAGTTCCGGTTCGAGTTCGACGAAAACACCGAAGTTCGTAATCTTCGTTACTACGCCGTGTACAATCTGGCCTGGCAGATATTTTTCCGGTATCGCGTGCAGCCACGGGTCTTCGGAAAGCTGTTTGATGCCGAGCGAAATTCTCTGCTTGGCTTCGTCAACTTCCAGAACGACGCATTTGACTTCCTGGTCTTTTGTGAGCGCTTCGCCGGGATGGTTGAATTTCTTCGTCCAGCTTATATCCGAGATGTGAATCAAGCCGTCGATGCCGGGCTCGATTTCCACGAATGAGCCGTAGTTCGTCAGGCTGGTAACTTTGACCGTAACGACTGTGCCGGGCGGGTATTTCTGCGATGCGACCGCCCAGGGATTTGCTTCAAGCTGTTTAACGCCGAGCGATATTTCCTGCTTGTCTTTGTTGACTTCAAGAATAACAACGCTGACCTCATCGCCGACTTTGTAAAGGTCGCCGGGATGATTTATTTTTTTCGTCCAGCTCATTTCGCTGATATGAACCAGGCCTTCAACGCCTTCTTCAAGTCTGACGAAGATGCCGTAGTTCATTACATTGACGACAACGCCCTTGACTTTCACGCCGACCGGATAACGTGTTTCGATATTTTCCCACGGGCTTGCGTTCTTCTGCTTGAGGCCGAGAGAAACTTTTTCGTTATCCTTATCAACGCCGATAACAACGCATTCGATTTCCTGGTCGATATGAACGACTTCTGACGGATGCGCGACTCTGCCCCAGCTCAAGTCCGAAATATGCAGCAGACCGTCAAGGCCGCCGAGGTCAACGAACACGCCGAAATCAGCGATATTCTTGACAACGCCTTTTCTGCGCTGGCCGACTTCGATTTCAGCGAGCAGTTTTTCCTTGCTGGCGATTCTTGCGTCTTCGATAATCTTTCTTCTTGATACGACGATGTTCTTGTTCTCGGTATCAATCTTGAGGATTTGGCATTTAACGGTTTGACCGATGAATCTGCTGATGTCGCCTGGCTTTCTGATGTCAACCTGCGATGCGGGCAAAAATACCGGCACGCCGATATCAACGAGCAAGCCGCCCTTAATTCTTCTGACAACCATACCGCTGATAATATCGCCTTCCTTCTTGGAAGTGATAATTCGTTCCCAGCCTCTGATTCTGTCCGCTTTGCGTTTGCTAAGCAGGATAATTCCGCTTGGGTCCATTTCTTCGAGCAGCACTTCAATTTCTGCGTCCGGCACGACTTCTTCGGGATTGTCGAATTCTGAAATGTCAACAATGCCTTCGCTCTTGAGACCGATTTCGAGAATTACGTCGCTGCCGATTTGCTGAATGATTCTTCCCTTGAGAATTGTGCCGGGAATGAGTTCATCAACTTTTCTGTCCAAGGCTTCTGTGAGAATTGTGTTTTCTGCCTCGCCGAACATCGCGTTGACTTTGCTGTCAAGCTCTTCGAGGGTCAGCCCCAGTTTCCTGATAATGTTTCTATCAACCATAAATAAAAAAACCTTTCTTGTCTTCGTGGAGCGTTTTAATCGGCCGCTGCGCCCTCCACATACATTTTAAGCGCAACTGCCGTCGTGCCAAAAGGCACATTTCAAAAAACAAACGCACTGACCATCCGAGCCAATGCGTGTCTATTACCATCTGTCTGCTGTGCTAACTATTTCTTTTTTTGCCTGTATCAAACCTCGCAAGATTCTCAACAAACTCATCAATGACCCACTGCGGCGTTGAGGCTCCAGCCGTTACGCCCGCGGTCGAATTTCCTAAGAGGGTACTTGTATCAAGTTCTTTGAAGTTTTGCAAATGAAACGTTTTTTTATTGTACTTTTTACACAATTCGGCCAGTTTTTTGGTATTTGCGCTGTGCAGGCCGCCAAGAATAAACATCACATCGACCTTTTGGCAAAGCTCAACCGCGCAGGTTTGGCGTTTAATCGCTTCTTTGCAGAGCGTATTTATCACTTTTAACTCCGAAAATGGCGTTTTTGCGATTTTTTCGAGCATCGTCGCGAAATGTTCGGGGCTTTGAGTAGTTTGACAGATAATCCCTAATTTCTTATTCCTCGGCAGGTTAGCGATGTCTTTATCGTTTCCGATTACATCTATATCTGGCGCAGAGCCGAGCACCGCCTGCACTTCGGGATGGCCGTTATCGCCGATTATTACGACTTTATACCCTTGTTTATGGAGCATTTTGGCGATTTTTTGCACTCTTTTTACGAGAATGCAGGTTGCATCGACGATTTTCAGGCCTTGTTTGCGAATTTGTTTAAGCTGCTGCTCACCTGCTCCGTGCGAACGGATGATGACTGTCCCGCTGGGTATTTTTTTTATATTTTCGGATATTTTTAGCCCTGAATCGGCAAGTTGTTTGACTACATCTTTATTGTGTATGATTTCGCCGAGGCTATAAACGTTCTTTTTCTTAGCTAATGTTTCGGATGCGATTTTGATAGCGTTTCTTACGCCGGGACAAAACCCGCATCCATCTGCAACTATCACTTTCATTTTCCCGATTCCTTAAATTTATAACCGCAGGGAATATAGCCGCAAAGGCACAAAGGCACAAAGGAAAAACAACAGAGCCGCGACAGTAGCCGATTCTACAACCGATAACCGATAACGGACTTCTATTTTTATTTGTTTTTCATAAATCAGCAGGTAGAATAAACAAAAAAATATGAACGCGAAAACATTTTTAAAACAATGGCGATTTACTTTGATACTGCTGTCCGCAGTAGCGGCGGGGGCTTTGCTCGGACACATACTCGGCACAAAAGCTGAAGTATTAAAACCTTTAGGCGATATTTTTTTGAATCTGCTGTTCACCGCAGTCGTGCCGCTTATTTTCTTCTCTATGTCGTCTGCAATCGCGGCAAGCTCCAATCTCACTCGTCTTGGCAGAATAGCAGGGCTGATGCTGGTTGTGTTTCTTCTGACCTCGGCAATCTCGTCATCGCTGATGCTGTTCGCGGTAAAATTTTTCGACCCCGCTAAAGGACTTACTTTATCACTTGCCGAGCCTGCGGCGAAAGAAACAGTCAGCTTCGCGAATAAAATCGTCAATACCATTACCGTCAACGATTTTTCCAATTTGCTGAATCGCCGCAATATACTTGCTTTAATAGTGTTTTCCATTTTAACCGGCCTTGCCTCGCAGGCCGCCGGAGATAAAGGAAAAAAATTCCGTGAATTTCTTGTTTCCGGCTCGGAAGTAATGGGTCAGCTCATCAAATTGATAATGCTCTACGCCCCGATTGGTCTGGGCGCGTATTTCGCGTATTTAGTCGGCGCGTTCGGCGCAGAAATTTTAGGTTCTTACGCGAGAGTCCTTGCGATATATTATCCTGTGGCAATAATCTATTTTATATTCGGTTTTTCATTTTACGCTTTTGCCGCTGCGGGCGGGGCCGGCATCAAAAATTTCTGGTCAAACATTTCGCCGGCTGCGATTACAGCATTTGGAACAGGCAGCAGTCTTGCCGCGCTGCCCGCTAATCTTGAGGCTGCTAAGAGAATCGGAGTACCCGAAGATGTTCGCGAGATTGTGCTTCCGCTGGGCGCTACTATTCATATGGACGGCACCTGTCTGGCGGCAGTGATAAAAATAGCGGTGCTGTTTGCGCTTTATGGCAGGGATTTTTCAGGATTTGAAACTTCGCTTGGCATCGTCGGCGTTGCTATTCTTTGCGGCGTTGTAATGAGCGGAATTCCGGGCGGCGGTTTTCTCGGCGAAGCTCTGATTGTTTCACTTTACGGCTTCGGCCCCGAAGCTCTTCCGATTATTTCAATGATTGGCACTCTGGTCGATTCGCCGGCCACTATGATAAATTCAACGGGCGACACCGTTGCCGCGATGCTCGTAAATCGCTTCCTGACCGGCGGGAAAACTCAATCCGCATAATAGTATTTTTCATAACATTATATATGGCAAGGAGATATAATGCGAAAAATATTTAAGTCCTATAATAGGCAGGTTTTGAATACAGGTGTGGGTTGAAGATTTTAATTAAAATTTATCCCAGAATACCTATTTTTACCTTGCTTTATGTTATAGGACGCTATACAATGTCCAGAGTAGTAATTTGGGTAAGGAGTTTAGCAGGATGAGAATGACCGCTTATTCCGGCAAAGCTCCCTTAAAGGCAAAAATTTAGGGCGTGCCGAACAGTGAAATTTCCGTACGCTCAACAAAAAGGGTTATTTTTCTGCGCGTATTATGGGAAGGGCAAAGGGAAAAATAACGCGATGGAGCGCGGATTCTGCGGGTGATGCCTCGTCTGCGGCGGGACGCGATGTCGCGCGCGGTGATTTTGTAGTCGGAACATCGGCCGCATTTGAGTCAATCCTCGAAACAATCAGCGCAGTCGCATCAAGACAATGCTCAATGATAATCGCAGGCGAAACGGGAGCCGGCAAAGAAATGGTTGCTCGTCGAATACACGCCTGCAGCGACAGAGCAGGTAGAGTTTTTATCCCCGTTGACTGCACAACACTTACCGGCCAATTATTTGAAAGCCAGTTATTCGGACATACTCGCGGCGCATTCACCGGCGCGGTGAGCGATACGCTTGGTTTTTTCCGCGCTGCAGACGGCGGAACAATTTTTCTCGATGAAATTAGCGAAATACCTCTCGATTTGCAGGCGAAACTTTTGCGCGTTCTTCAGGAATCGACTGTAACGCCGGTCGGTTCCGTAAAATCGTTTCCCATTGATATTCGCGTTTTATGCGCGACAAACCGCAATTTAAAGCAAATGGTTTTAGACGGTAAATTCCGCGCCGATTTGTATTACCGTTTAAATGTTGTAACGGTTCACGTCCCGCCATTGAGAGAAAGACCCGAAGATGTGCTTTCGCTGGCTGAACATTTTCTCGCCCGGCAGGCGGAATTATATAATGAGCCTTATAAAGTTTTATCCGACGATACGAAAAAACTTCTTGCTGACTATCACTGGCCCGGCAACGTTCGTGAATTAGCTAACGTGATGGAGCGGGCGTATGTTCTGACGAGTATGGATGTAATAACGCCGGCCTCGCTGCCGACAGAAATTATTGTGGCTGTGCCGATGCAGCAGGGACAACAACACAGGCTGCCTACGCTTGATGAAGCGCAGCGGAATGTGATTATGCAGGCTTTGACAGCGGCAAACGGCAGGAGAATGGCCGCTGCGAAAATCCTCGGCCTGGAACGGCGAAAACTCAATCGTCTGCTCGATAAGTACAACATAGCAGCGGAGTAGAAGAGTGAAAAACTAAAAGTGAAAAGTGAAAAGAGAATACAGAATTCAGTAGACAGAAGACAGAATGTGGAATTGGCTAACGCCGATGAGATTTTTAAGTGGGCACAAATAAAAAAGGCCGAGCGAAAGCCCGGCCTTGTATGTGTTTTTGATATTGTTTTTTAAATGCCGCCGCAGATGTTCCAGCGTTCTTTTTGTCCATGTACCTGTCGAACAAATGGGCCATAAGGCGACCATTGAGTTACCTTGCCATCCTTTTCAATCTCTAAAATACATGGCACTTTATAGCCTCCGGTAAGAGCACTTGGGGCAGGTTCTCCAATTGAAATGATCCGTAGAAACTTTACCTGACCAAAATTTTGCTCAACTTTTTCAGCTGGTAAACCTGAGTATAATCTGCCTGCTTTAACGTAGTCTTTTGCAATGAGCGCTTCAAGAAATTGCCGCACAACCTCAACAGCAATTTCCTTATCCGAAAGCCGGCCTTGCAGAAGCCCAACTTCTTGCGAAGCTTGATCTATTACTATTACATCGGCAGGAATATTCTTGATAGTAAATATATGAGCATCAATAGGCTGGTTATAGTCGAAGTATTCGATAGTGCCTATTTCCTGATAATCGCCATCTTTCAGCCGATACAGTTCTATTGAGGCGACGAGGTTAGTAGCCTGCTCAACGTATAGAATCATACGATGGCAAAGTGAATTGGCATGTGAAGTAGCAGTTCCATCTTCCTCTTTTCTAATAGCGGCAGATTCTTTCACATATGCTTCATTCAAAGCTTCATCTTGTAGCGAAGTAACTGTTACAACTATCGGTTCGGACACATTTGAAGGTTCTGATATATCTATTTTCGCTTTGCCGTTTAGACTTTTTTCATTAAGTCGTTCAATCGCTAATTTAGGGTCTAATTCCTGAAAGAGCAAACATATTTGAGTCGCCATACTTTTATTTTTTATGGAGACAAGTATATTTTTTTTAGGCAGCCAAATTTGCGCTTTATCATCTTTCCAGATGATTGATTTGGTGCCGTCATCGCTGCATGGGTCTGTCCATTCGGGCATTTCGGCTCGCAGGTTTTTAACATAACCATACTCATCAAATTCACACCAAAATTCCTGAGGCTCTTCATGAGATGTCTTGAAAGCCTTAACGTGAATATAACGTACCGTATGGTTTGCCTGAATTGTTTGTTCAAGGGCGTAAACGGGTGTGGCGGACTGATTAAAAATAGTTATCGACATTGCTGTTGTGATGAGCAATACCGCTGCGACTGCGAATTTTGTTATTTTGCTTTTCATAAATACTCTCCATACATTAGGCCGGGTAGCGGCCGGGGGTGATTGTTTAGTTTTCAACTGCTGGTCGAGTATTTTTGCAAAAGCGATTCGTTCTGATTCCGAAGCTCCGGCGGGGCTAATGCCATCGGCTTTTAACAGTTCTTCAAATAATTTTTTGTTATTATCCATTTTGCCTCTCCATTTCTGCGCGAAGAGATTGCTTTGCGTAAAATATTCGTGACCTGACAGTTCCAACATTGCAGCCAATAACATCGGCTATCGACTGGTAAGGCATTTGTTCAATGAAGCATAGTGTCAACACTTCTCTGTGATGAGGTTTGAGTTCGTTCAGCGCCTTATGTAATTTTTCGGCATCATCAGCATCGAAAGTCGGCTCATCATTGCCTGATACGGGGAAATCATTATCTTCCGGCAATGAAACAAACCTGTCTTTGCGTCTGAATCCATCATAAACTTTATTTCTTGCGATACGGTACAGCCAAACGGCGAAAACTTTGGCATCTTTCAGTTTTTGTATTTCTTTTAAAACCGTAAGCCAGATATCCTGCAGGATGTCATCAACCCCGGCGTTTCCGCTGTCTATGCGCCTGACATAATACTTCAGTCTCGGCTGATAGATTTCGAACAGTTCTTCAAAGGCCGATCTCTGGCCTTGGCGGCAGCGATGCACTAATTCTTCCAGCCGGTTTTCAAAATCCATATATGTCCTTCGAATTACTCCCTGCGTTTCCGTCTTCGCCAAAGGTTTCGACGAGATAAAAGAGCCCACCCTACAAAACTCGTATTTTCTTAAAACGCGTGGACAGCAGAGCTGTCCACCCTACATGCCTCCCTGCGCTGTCGCTTGGGCTCTGATAAACCGCTCCATTACTGTCGCGGCTCTGAATACAAAAAGCTTTCCCGTATCACAGAGTAAAGACGCGATTTGGCCGAGTTAGTTCAAATAAAACTTTATTTTACCAAAATTCAGGACAAAAAGTATGAGAAAAGCGTGTGAAAAATAAGGAATTGCGGAAAAAGCGTATATCCACTATAATGCGGAATTATAATTTTTACATAGAGACAAATGGACATAGCTAATATCCGAAATTTTTGTATCATCGCTCATATCGACCACGGGAAGAGTACGCTTGCAGACCGGCTTTTGCAGTACACCGGCACGGTGAGCAAAAAAGACCTCAAAGAGCAAATGTTAGACAGTATGGATATCGAGCGCGAACGCGGCATCACAATCAAGGCCTCGGCAGTAACAATGCACTACGAGCACGAAGGCAAAGAATATATGCTGAATTTGATTGATACGCCCGGCCACGTTGACTTTCATTATGAAGTTTCACGTTCGATGGCGGCCTGCGAAGGCGCGCTTTTGGTTGTCGATGCGACGCAGGGAGTTGAGGCGCAGACGGTAGCGAACGCATATTTGGCGGTCGATGCGGGTCTGGAAATTCTGCCTGTTATCAATAAGATAGATTTGCCCGCCGCTCAACCGGACGTGATAGGCGAGGAAATCGAGCATATTCTCGGCATAAATAAAAATGAATGTTTTCACATCAGCGCAAAAAGCGGAATCGGCATAGCGGAGCTGCTTGATGCGATAACGACTTTGCTTCCGCCGCCGGTCAATGACGA
>MHXU01000172.1 GCA_001824555.1 Planctomycetes bacterium GWC2_45_44 | reverse complement strand
ACTTTATGAACTACAAGCCCACAAACTACATCGGCAATACCAACCAAATTAGTACAATATAAGCTGTAAGTTGTGGGTAATTGAAAGACGCGGTACTCGTGTACCTGGTGACATGGTGCGTCGCTGGTTTGCAGTTTTGTCACATCAGATAGGTTTGCGCAATCCGGGAGACAGCTATGGGCCTCGTCTTCATGACCTTCGCCATAAATTTGCTATTAAGACCATGTTGGGTTGGTATCGCTCTGGAATTAATGTTGAACAGAATACCGTAGCATTAGCAACCTATTTAGGACACAGTACGATCAATCATACTTATTGGTATATCTCAGCTACTCCCGAGCTTTTGCAACTGGCTGCTCTGAGATTAGAAAAGAAAGGAAAGCTAACATAATGATTATTAAAGCCACATTCCCTACATTGTTAGAGTCATACTTCACAGACCGCCTCATGCGACAACGGAATTCAAGTCCGGATACAATCGCAAGCCATCGAGACACCTTTAAACTGCTTCTCAAGTTTGCTCAGAAGCATCTCAAAAAGGAACCGTCAAAGCTGACAATAGAAGATTTGAATACACCTTTCATTGGTAGCTTCCTTGATCATCTTGAGAAAGAACGAGGCAATGTAGCTCGAACACGAAATATTCGGCTATCTACTATCCGTTCTTTTTTCAAGTATGTTGCACTTGAGGAACCCGCTTGCAGTGCTTTAGCTCAACGTATTCGAGCTATACCAAGCAAGCGATATAAACAGAAGCCAGTTGAATTCTTAACATCCGCTGAAACTGACGCTCTCCTTGCCGCACCTGATCAGGGCACTTGGGCAGGCCGCCGTGATAAAACTCTTATCCTATTCGCGTTACAAACGGGTTTAAGAGTATCTGAATTAGTAGGGCTTCACTGTAAAGATGTCGAATTAGGCACAGGTGCACATGTGCGATGTGTTGGTAAGGGCCGCAAAGAGCGTTGTACGCCATTACGAAAAGAAGTAGTCGTAATTTTACGTGCATGGCTACGAGAACGCAATTGTGGTTCCTCAGAGCCGCTCTTTCCTAATGCTCGCGGTACTCAACTTAGCCGTGACGGAGTGGAATATCTGTTGGCAAAGCATGTTATAACAGCCGCAAAACGGTGCCCGACGCTTGAGAAGAAAAAGATATCACCACACGTACTTCGTCATACTACTGCGATGGATTTACTTCAGCACGGAGTAGATCGAACCGTGATAGCTCTATGGCTTGGTCATGAAAAAGTGGAAACAACACAGGTATATCTACATGCTGATATGAAATTAAAGGAACAGGCCCTTAACAAAGTGGCACCTAAAGATGCAAAACTGAAGCGTTTCCGACCGGATAATGAACTGTTGGAGTTCCTAAAGAACCTCTGATTATGCCGAGTAGATATTATTAGGCTGTACAATATAAGCTTTTTTACAGCTTAATGAACCGTTGTAGAATTTTACTCGGCATATCCAGGGTGTCGGCATGTTCGATGAAATGCCGAGCTCGGCATTTCATCAATATTTGTGCCTGGCCCGTTTCCATATTTCTGTGGGGTTGTGCGTTGTTGCGCTCGTTCCAATCTGTGTTGGGCCATCGACTCAGCGGGTGAGAAGCAATATGAATTGGCAGATCTGCGCAGAAACGGTTGCAGGATCTCCTGACCATGTGGCCCGATGTATATAATGCGACCAAAGCCGTGATGAGCTGTCTTGTGCTGGGCAGGGTTGTAGAGCCATATCCTGTCTGACATATCAATATCGCACGGCCGCATCATAACAAGTTCTCCACTGCGTGCCGCGGTCAAGAGCTGAAGCTGTATGATTGCCCATACTTGGTGGCTTACATATGGCTCGATAGCATCGATGTATTCTTGTTGCACTGGCCTTACCGGTTCGGTTTCCTTTGCCTCACTTCTGCCGTGACGCAATCCCGACACAGTATTCAACACATGGTATATACTTGCCGGAATGAGTTCCTGTGCCGCAGCCCATCGGAACATGAGTTTTATCCTGCCGACCATCTTATTGATATTACTTCTGCACAAGCCATTGTCAACCATGTGCTGTCTGATGGTACACATCGCCCTTGCGCCAAATTCCACTACTTTGGTATGACCATAAAGCTGCTTTAACGGCCGCAGCGCCTGCCTGAAATTGTTGACCTCAGAGGTTGGTGTGCCATCGTTGCGGACATAGTATTTCTCAGCATGCAGCCAGAAGCGAGCGATTACTTCATCAATAGTAATCTCGTGGCAAGGCGCATGTGCGTTCTTTCCCGCTGCAAGCCACTCGGCGATTGTCTGGTGATATTTTTGTGTTGCCTCGGTACTCTCAAACGGTCCGAAGTAAACAGTTCTGCCGCTGATTACGGCGTAGGCTTGTCCGCTTGCTTTATGATGACGCAATTTAGGCGGCTGCTTCTTACTTTTCGTGAAGTTTTCTTTGACGGTCACAGTCGGTTCCTTTCAAAACGAGAGTAGTATTACTCTTTTTATTTTATCTGTGGAACTGATTCAGTTTTATTAGGTACTGCCACAAACTGCGACAAAAAGTCTTAGGCCTCTGAAAATCTCTGGCAATTTATTCTTAATTTGGTAATCATATTACAAGCGGTTTGGAAAATTTGCTCCAAACTGCCACAAAATGGCTTCTGTAAAAGGTGGTGTTTTGTAAGTTGTTGTGAATAAATAACTTGCGGGTGTAATTCAGCGGTAGAATGTCAGCTTCCCAAGCTGAAAGTCGAGAGTTCGAATCTCTTCGCCCGCTTTTTTATAAGTGCTTTTTTCACAAGTGCTTATCCGAGATGTCAAAATTTTTTATTTCCTGATTTCCTTTGGAAATGCCTGAAAAGGTCAAAAAATCCTTTTACAAATAGACTTGGATAGGTACATAACCGAGAGAGAGATTTTTGAAGCCAAAAACCTCGCGCGGGTAGTTTCTTATATTGATACGTCCCTTTCGTATAAAATGTTGATGTTTAACACACTCAAATTATACCAAAGGATGCCCTCTCTTTATATCTTCACAAGGAGACGAACGAGATTCTATAAAAATTATAGCATGCCTTTTTTATAGGTTACACAAAAAAACGGGTGTTTTAAAAATTTATTTTCGTCCTAATTTCTTACTCGATAAGGAATTAACTACTGCGGACAGGCTCTATGATAACGTAGAGGTATGATAGTATTGGGATAAAAAGCTTGACTTATTAGGGTTCGCCGATATACTTACCCGTGTGAGGTAAGCTACTGAAGCGAGTAATGTTGATGATTATGGAATGGATTTTAATATTTATACTCTTGATATGTTTTGTCATTCTTTTGATTCCTTGGATTGATGGGGACATGAGAATTCCCCCCGATTGCTCTGACAGTTTAGTTTTGTAAAAGGTTGATAATTGAATAACTGGGCATTTTAAGATTGGGTGCGTTGCCCAATATATCAAGATGCTATCTACTGTAATTAACTCGGTGAGGTGTTTATGGAATAGATTTTAAGTAAGGATATTTGAGTACACCATAGCCAAGCTCTTCTTTGACTAATTTTTAGTTCACCATAGAATCCTCTTTTTTTTATATTACTCAAGCAACCTCGTTTAAAAGCGCTGATGCCTTTGATGTCCAATGTTAAGCAAGTCCTTTTTTTGTAACCAATAAAATTGGGTATTTTGGAATTGGGTGTGTGCCCAATATAGTCAAAATACTCGTGAGTGGTTGTGAATTTTTTGATTAAAGGGAAAATGTTATGAGAAATCTAATTGTAGGTTTATTGGGAATCATGTTAACATCTGTTATCGGCTTTGCTGCGCCGATTACTATTGTTAATGGTAATTTTGAAGCCCCAGCTATAACTTTAGTGGGGGATTTTACTTATGGTAATTCAGCTACTGGCTGGACAGCGTCCGGGACGGATATGTGGGGTAATAACCCCGGTCATCCCGAGCGTTCTCGCGTCTTGCGTACTAATGATGCAGGATGGGATTGGAATTTCTTCGGTGATAGTAATACTCCTTACTATGCTCAAGGTGGGATGGAAGTTCCCAGGACACCGTACGGCGAGCAAGTAGAGAGTTCATTTTGTGGTAATGGTTGGTCGCAAGTTCTGTCGGCTACGCTGACAGCGAAAACGATTTATGTGCTCGACTATGATGCCGGTTTCGGAAAAGACTCGCCGGTTGGCAATGGCTGGTATCGAATTCAAGTATTTGCTGGTGATGTGATGGTGATGGAAGTTGGCGAGGGTCTTGGACAAGGTGTTGTTGGTGCTGAATATGGTCAGGTTGCTACCGCATACAATAACTGGACGCATCAGAGAGTATCATTCACAACTGGCGCCACCCCAGCAGGGCTTAATGGAAATCTGAAAATAAAAATATGGAGTGACGGTGGTGTAAGAACGGATAATTACGCATTAGATGCAAGGTTTAATCGTACCACAGGCATTTGGTATGAAACGTCATATTCTAACGAGGGTCATTATACCTGGATTCGCGACTTTGGTACAGGTTCAACTTCGCGTTTTCTCGGAGACGTTGATGGTGATGGTAAAGATGATGCTGTCGCGTACTTTGATGCCACTGGTGGTTGGTATGTTGCATTGTCTAATGGAGAAAATTTCAGCGACGGTACTTTATGGAAGAATAGTTTTGGCGGCAATTCTACAACGCAGTTCCTTGCTGATGTTACTGGTGATGGCAAAAAGGATGCGGTTGTATTCTACAATGGTAGTGGCCAAGGTGATTGGTATGTAGCGCCATCAACAGGTACCGGCTTTGATGCATATTCATTATGGAAAAGCGGTTTTGGAGGCAACTACGCATCTAAGCAGTTCGTTAAGGATGTAGATGGAGATGGGAAAGCCGATTCTGTTGTATACTATGGCAGTGCTGGAGACTGGTATGCCGCGTTGTCTACTGGCAGCAGTTTCGGAGCATATTCGTTGTGGAAAGGTGGATTTGGTCAGAATTCCACAGATCAATTACTTGCTGATGTAACTAATGCTGGAGGTACCTACGGCGATAACAAAGCGGATGCGATCGTTTTTTATGATGGTGCAGGCCAAGGTCAATGGTATGTAGCTCCATCAACAGGTACCGGCTTTAGTGCTTATTCTTTATGGAAAAGCGGCGTTGGGAGTGGTTCAACCTCTCGCATTGTAGGTAATGTTAATGCGGAAGGACCGGAGATGGAGGATATTATCCTCTATTACGATGGTTACACCGACGGTACGACAGGCAGATGGTTTGAGTTATTCTCTAATTGTAGTGCTTTTCTTGATCCTGTAGATTGGAAACTAGGCCATGGCAATGGCAGCAGGTTATTACCAGAATATTGCAGTTGGCAGGGTCTTGGTGATGTATATGGGACAGGCAAAGACGCTCCGGTTGTTTTTTACCCAACAGAAGGGGTATGGAAGGCAATGCCTGCGGATAATTACTACATGGCAGATGCGCTTAATTTCTGGGATGTTGAGGATATTCGTTATGTACCATGGACACTTGGTAGTTTTGCTCAATATGATAGCGGCGACCCAAATGTCATTGATGAACACATATCGATGATTACAGAAGCCGGTATAGACTTTGTGATATTAGATTATACCAACTACATAAATTATGGTTACATAAAAGAACGTGGGCTAAAATTTATTGAACGACTTGCGATTTGGAATGCAAATACTCAGCATAAGCCGTTGAAATATGCTGTTGCTGTTGGTTGGGCGGGGCTTACACGTGATGGAGCTTCCCTGGAATGGGAAACAGATGTAGTATGGGATGATTTTATAAGTAATCCCAATTGCCCTTCGAGCAACTACTTCACCCTTGATGGAAAACCTTTGCTGGTGGGTTTTGGCTCTCGCATATATTATAATTCATATCAAGGGGACAAAACTAATACTAACCGCTTTACACTTCGCTGGGCTGACGGGCAGATTGATGCTGATACTGCCACGGTTTATACGGCGAACGGGCCGGAAGTAATTCCCCCCAATGAATATGGGTTTTACTATGGCTGGGCGTTTATCAATGGTTCATTGGCCAATAATGATGCTATGGTTGTTATGCCTGGCTGGAACTATTATCTCGCTCCAATTGTTTCGCGTGTATATAATGGAGTACCTGGAGACC
>MHXU01000171.1 GCA_001824555.1 Planctomycetes bacterium GWC2_45_44 | reverse complement strand
CTGTATCTTACAAAAAAATGCCCCGGCACAACAACGCCGTTGACCGGCAGATTAAGCCTCTCCGCCACCGCCAGATACAATATCGACAGGCTCAAACAGTAGCCCCTCTTGTTATTCAATACCGTATGCAAAAATAAATCTTCCGGATTCCGAGCGTTATCAACAGGCCTAAATCCCATCTCCTCGAATAAAATTTTGCTTATAATTTCGGTCGTCTCCTGCCCGTCATATAGCGGGTTTTTGCCGTTGAGTCTATCGCTGACCGTGCGGGCAATCTCGTCAATCTGGTTGCGATAAAATTCTATGTTTATGGAAGTATCCCACCTTTTACTGACAAGCAGTACCGCCGTCGCAAGGTCAATATCGTTTTCGGACAGCTCCAGAGCCTTCTCGATGGAATTGGCGTAAAGCCCAGCCTTTTGCGATGCGCAGGCAAACGCCGCGATAGCAAAAACTGCCAAAAATATAAATATGTTTTTTTTCATAAGACGGCTTTCAGCTTATCTAAAAATTCCTGCTGCGACATTTGCTTAATCGCAATCTGTTTCACTTTCGATGTCTGGCCGGATACGATTTTTACGAATTTCCTTTTTACACCGAGCATTTCGGCGAGAAATTCGAGCAATGCCTCATTCGCCTTGCCTTTTTCGGGAGCGGCCGATAATTTCACCTTGAGCATATCGCCATAGATGCCTTCAACAGACGTTTTGCTGCCTGCCGGCACGACCTTAACCTGAAAAATTATACCATCAGGCGTTTGGCTGATTTTTAAATTTTCAACCTGCATCGTATTCTTTGAGATTCTTTCCGACTGCCGCCTGAATATATCGTTCAATTTGCGTTGCCAGTTCGCTGACGGGGGTTATGCTGAAATCGACATAATGACCCTGCAAAAATTCGCCGTTCAGAGCTCGTTTATAAATTTTCACTCTGATAATCGAACTGTTCGGACTGGTCTTGCTGAAATCGGTATTCTGATGTTCGGTAAGCTCAACCTTCCAGTCTTCGCTTATAAACACCAGCGAACTGCCGGTAAATACCGATGTCGGAAAATAATCGTATAATTTTTTTAATGTTTCCATAAGTAAAAATATCAAATTTGTATTAACAGAGCCGCGACAGTTATGGAGCGGTCATTTAAAAATCTATCGGCAAAGCCGATTCCATAGTTTTTCACTTATTTCAGGCTTCCTGTTAAATCGCCAACCCGTTCTATTTTATGCCGTCGGCAATAATCTTCTATGCCGTCGATAATTTTTATTGCGGTATCGGGATAAATAAAACTTGCTGTGCCGATGCTCACCGCTGTTGCGCCTGCGATTAAAAATTCCACCGCATCAGCCGTGCTGCGTATTCCGCCGCCGCCGAGAATCGGCACATTCGCCGACTTTGCGACCTCATTATACACTTTATTTACAAGATAGACAGCAATCGGCTTTATCGCAGGCCCGCTCAATCCGCCGGTACGATTCGCCAAAACCGGTTTTCGGGTTTCGATGTCAATTACCATCGCGGTAAATGTGTTTATCATACTGAGCGCGTCTGTGCCTGCCTCGATAGCGGCCTTTGCCGTTATGCTGATGTCGGTTACATTCGGCGTTAATTTTGTTATTAAGATTTTTTTACCGCCGGCTTTTTTAACCGCTGATGTAATCTGATGTATAAGCTGCGGGTCTGTGCCGAAAGTTATGCCGCCTTTTTTAACGTTTGGGCAGCTTATATTCAGCTCAAAACCGGCAATTTGCTCGAACTGTGCCAATTTCTCTGCAACTGCGATATACTCGTCAATCGTCTTGCCCGCGATATTCACAAAGAACGGCGTTTTATAATTTTTGAGCAGCGGCAGTTTTTCAGCGATAAATTTTTCAACTCCCACATTCGCCAGACCGATTGCGTTGAGCATTCCCGAATTGGTTTCGACGATTCGCGGCACAGGATTGCCATCGCGTTTTTCGATTGTTATGCTCTTGGTGATGAATCCGCCGAGTCTGCCTATGTCCATAAAATCGTCAAGCTCGTCAGCGTATCCGCAAGTGCCGGATGCCGTGAATACCGGGCTTTTCAACTTCAACCCCGCAAAATCAATTGTCAAATCAACTTTATTCATATCAAATTTATATCTCTGTGTCCTCTGTGCTCTCTGTGGCTAAAACACAACCTCATCAGCCCAGAAAACCGGGCCATCTTTACAGCAAAGTTTGTAGCCTGCTTCCTTAGTTTTTTTGTCTATACATTTTACCGCGCAGCCCTGGCACAATCCGGTTCCGCAGGCCATAACTCTTTCAAGGCTCACCTGGCAGCCGATTCCAAACTCGCCGGCAATTTTTGCTACACCCGCCATCATTATCTCCGGCCCGCAGGTATAAATAATCGCCTTGCTCACATCCGGCTTTTCCTTAACCAACCACTCTTTGAGCATAGCAGTTACAAAACCTTTAAATCCCATCGACCCATCGTCGGTGCTTATCAAAGTTTGTACGTTTTTAATTTCCGAGCAGGGCAGTTGTGAACCGCTTTTTGCACCGACAAATGCGATAGTTTTCGTTTTGGATTTGCTCAATTCTTTTGCAAGATGCAACAGGGGAGGCACACCCATTCCGCCAGCAACGAGAATCGCCAAAGTTTTTTCGCGCTCAATTGAAAAACCGTTCCCCAGCGGCCCAATTATGCTTATTTTATCGCCGGGAGAAAGTGTTTTCATTCTAAGCGTTGCCGGACCAAGCACACAATAAAGAACTTCCAATTTGCCCTTATTGCCGGTGATTTCAATATCTGAAAAACTGAAGGGTCTGCGGAGGATAATTTGTCGTAATGCCTTGTCGGCTAATTCGTTAGGTATCTTTTCTTCACTCGGCAGGCTCGCGTTTGAAAGTTCAAACTCGGCAAATTGGCCGGGTTTTGTCATATTAAACGCCTCAGCAGCTTGACCTTCAATGGCCAAACTCAGGCGATAAAAGCACTCGCCTATTTGCTCGTTAGCCAGCACCGACGCGTTAAAAACTCCCTTTTTTTTAGACGTGCATTTTTCCATAAGTAGCTATTATATAATCAATTATACGCTGTAATGTCAAGACATAAAAAAACTTCCGGAATATTCATCCACTGACACTCCGGAAGCTCGCCACGGCAAAAAAAGCCGCAAAGATTTAATTTTACAGTTGATTTAGTCTAACACCTCCGCCAAACCGCAGGCAAGTATAGCTATCCAATATATAGTTGTCAATCGGGCAGAAGAAAATATCTTAAAAATGAAGAAAAATTGATATAACAGCTTGCTGTATATATATTTATATAATATGTTGATTTTGCCATAGTTTCGTGGTAAAAACGCCGCCTATGCTTACGAAAAAAATCATAAAAAATGCATTGTTATTAACAGTCCTGTTCAACACCGTAAATTGTCTGGCATCAGCCAACGACAAAATCACCCAGATTCTCGCACGGAAAGACCAGGCCAGAGTAAAATTCGGAATTCTCATTGCCGAATCTAACAGCAGCAATGTTATTTTCGCCCGCAACGAAAATCTTGCCCTTATTCCCGCCTCGAATATGAAACTTGTTACGAGTTTCACCGCTCTGAAATATCTGGGCAGTCAATTCGAGTTTGTTACAACCGCTTCGCTTGCAGGCAAAAATTTGGTTGTCGTCGGCAGCGGCGATCCTTTGCTCGGAACTGACGGCGACGATTTTATATCCCGAATTGCCTCATCGCTGAAAGAAAAAAACATAACTGAGATAGAAAACGTCATCGTTGATAGCTCTGTTTTTGAAGACATCCGCTCTCATTCAAATTGGCCGCCGGACCAGATTAACAGACCTTATGCCTGCGAAGTAAGCGGCATGAACTACAACGCCAACTGCATAAGAATTCACGCGACAAATTCAGGGGGGCATATTGTTCTTTCCACGGAGCCGCAAACTAATTTTGTTACGTTTATAAATAAAGTTCAGCCTTCCGGCAAAGACAGCGCTATCGGTTGTTTCCGCACGGAAAAGGAAAATGTCTTAATCGTCAATGGCAGATGCAAAAAATCTACGTCGTTTGATGTTGCGATAGAAAACCCCGCTGCGTTTTTCGGCACGCTGCTCACAGAAAATTTAAACAAAGCAGGGATAACAGTTACCGGGAAATTATTAGTTGTACCGGCAGGAAATGAACCAGCGCAGCTTCTCGTTGAGCAAAGAACGCCTATAATCGAAGCCCTCAAACAATGCAATAAAGATAGTTTTCAGCTTGCCGCAGAATCGTTTTTAAAAACTCTTGGCGCAAAACAAATCACAGGTGGAAAAGGCGGTTCCTGGCAGGGGGGGCAGAAAGTTATTGCCGATTACTTAACATCGCTCGGCGCAGAGCCGAACAGTTTTGTTATTGATGATGGCAGCGGCTTGAGCAGCAAAAACAAATTGACTGCCGCCAATATCGTCCGTGTTATTTCCGATGCTCACGCCACAGGCCTTTGGCCGATTTTCAGGCCTACGCTTGCGGAGGGCGGAGTTGATGGCACATTGAGAAAGTATTTCTATCAGAATAAATATCGCGGCAAAGTATTCGCCAAGACAGGCTTCATAAACGGCGTAAGAGCGCTGTCAGGTTCATTCATCGCAGGCGATAAAGAATATATGTTTTCAATTCTCGCGAACAACGCCAACGGCAGCACCAAAGCCGCGATGTATGATATTATCAAAGCTATAATAGACGATGGTAAATAGGGCATTTATAAGGACTTCTGCATCTTTTGCTATAGAAAAGCCCTATTTTGGGACGTTTGGATAATTTTATTGACATTAAAACTTTTTTTGTGTACAATCTTAGGCTATTATAAGTTGCGGTTTCATGTAGAACCGCGGCTTACAAACCCTTTTGAAACGCGCCCGATTCCCAAAAAACCTCGGCAGGCGTGAAGGAAAAATTTCTTATGTTGGAAGTTAAGAAGGTCGGTATCCGTGCATTTGCCGCTCGGCTTGGAAGCAAGCTGTCAGAGACAATTTCATCGCAGCGAAAAAACCTGCGTCAGCAGTTGGATTCCCCGCTGTTTGACGACTTGAGCGCGAAATGTCTGATAGTTTTCGCAATCGGCATAATTATTTACAGTGGTTTGATGAGCGAAGACAATTTTAAATCCGCCGTAGAGGCAATGCGAGCGCATAGCCTCGGCTCGATATATGTGTATGTGCTTAAATGTCTTTTGTTTTTGAATCTGGGCGTGTTTATCTGGAGAGTTGTGCTGGTGGTCAGATACAAGGCTGTCCCCGGCTGCTCTGATAAGGAACTGCCCAAATGCACTGTGATAGTTCCAGCCTATAACGAAGGCAGGCAGGTACTCGAAACTCTTGAAACGGTTGTCGCCAGCGATTATCCCGCCGACAAACTTCAGATAATTGCCGTTGACGATGGCAGCAAGGATGACACTTATAAATGGATAGAGGCCGCGTGCAACGCGATGCCCGGCAGAATTGAAAGCGTCAAACAGCCTGTGAACAAGGGCAAGAGAGAGGCTCTTTTTGAAGGCGTTATGCGCAGCAGGGGCAGTATAATTGTTACAATCGACAGCGATTCTACAATCGAGCCTGATACGATTAGAAATCTCGTAAGTCCGTTCGTAAAGGATAAGACCGTCGGCGGAGTTGCCGGCAACGTGAGAGTTTTAAATGCTTCCGAGGGCATTATACCGAAGATGCTCGATGTTATCTTCGCTTACAGTTTTGACTTTTTGCGCGCCAGCCAGAGTATGGTTGATACCGTTTTCTGCACTCCAGGCGCTCTTTCAGCCTATCGCAAAGATGTCGTGATGAAAAACCTTCACGAATGGGTCAATCAGACCTTTATGGGAGAAAAGGCCGGCATCGGCGAAGACAGGGCATTAACAAATATGATTCTCGATTGCGGCTGGGCGGTCAGGTTTCAATCCAACTCTATTGTTTATACGAATGTGCCGCTCGGCTACCGTCAACTGGCAAAGATGCTTTTGCGATGGGCAAGAAGCAATGTTCGCGAGACGCTGGCTATGGGGAAATTCATCTTCCAAAAATTCCGCACCGGCTCTATGCTCGGCGCGAGAATCAACTTTATAATGTCGTGCATAAGCCTGCTTTTTCCAAAAGCTCTGGTCGGAATGTTAATAGCATTTCTGTTTTTTGATTCGCAGACATATCTGTCGCAGCTTATGTTCGGAACAGTTGTCGCTTCTACTGCGCCTGCGGTTTTTTACGCTATGCGCAGAAAAGATTCGGACCTGCTCTGGGCATACTGCTATGGCCTGTTCTGGATGGCAAGTCTGTGGTGGATTACGCCATGGTCTATACTCACCGCAAAGAACGGCAACTGGCTCACGCGAGAATTGCCGCAGCAGCCTGTCGCGAGCGGCAAGATAAACCTGCAATTGGATGCTGGAGCTGTCGCCTGATAGAATATGCGGAAATTGTGGGGGTGTGCTGTCCCCGGCTGCGCCGCGATTTCGTCATTTTCTATCTGACAGAAAGATAGGACGCATAATCGAGGTTTCGCCGAATTCAAGCTGCAAACGCGGGCAAAATGTGAAATTGTTCTCTTTGCACAGTTCGGCAATCAGCGGACATTTGCTTAGATATTCAGCTATATTTTTCGCCTGCGGCATCAATAAAACCTTTGCAATGTCGATGTTTTTCAGTTTTTTCAAGAGCTGACGCGCCTCGACAATATCTTCTCTTTTATCAATCACAAATTTTAGTTGGTAATTATAATTATCAATCAGTTTTTGCAACGGGTCGATTTTCAAAAATTTTTCGCTGTCAGCCGGATTTTCGTAAGCGTTGGAAAGTTTCGGGCTGATGCTAATTAAATCGCAGCGGAGATTTTCAATAAATTTTATGCCGTTGGTTTCAATCGTGATATGACGTTCCAGTTTTTTTATTTCCTCACACAGCCGGGCGATGTGTAGATTTACCATTGGTTCGCCGCCAGTGATGACGACCGAGTCGCAGGAGTATTTTTTTATTCCATTTATTATTTTTTCAAGTGATATTTTTTCCCCTGCGTTAGCGTCCTGTGAATAGGGGGTGTCGCAGAATTTGCATCGCAGTGGGCAGCCCGCCAGACGGACAAACACACTCGGTTTGCCCGCAAGCAAGCCTTCGCCCTGAATGGAGTAAAACAATTCGGTAATTCTTATTTCTGTGTTATTCATAGATGTTTTGTTTTTTTTGCTGAGCGATGTAAAGACCGTACTTTTTGTCCGTTTCGCCGATGTGATTTTCTAACCAGCCTTTGAGAAAAAAAGCCATCTCAATGCCCATGATTTTCTGACCGGCTTGCAGCTTTCCCGCGTATTCACTTACATCCTGCGCAAGGCGTTCGTGTAATCGCCTGTGAATTCCAAACTGCGGAAAATTGTATTTTTGCATCAGCGTCTCCTCCTCGGCAAAATGCATTTGTACATAATCGACAAGGCCGTTAATCGCCTTTTGTACGGCAGATTTGTCATCGCCCATGCTGGCGGTATTATGAAAATCGTTGATAATAGAGATAAGTTTTTTGTGCTGAATATCCATCTGTTCAACACCAACTGAAAGGTTGTCTGTCCATTCAAAAAAAGCCATTGTTTTTCTCCTTAAAGTAAGCCCTTTTGTAACCTAATTACCCGGCTTCGCTCCAATTATTTTTACTATATTCGTATTATCGGCATTATTATAAAAAAACAAAAAATAAAATAAGGCCACCTCTAAAAATCGCATTTTAGAGATTAAAATTTTAAGTTAACATTTTTTTGAGTAAAAAGTTGAACTTTACATTACAAAATTACGGT
>MHXU01000170.1 GCA_001824555.1 Planctomycetes bacterium GWC2_45_44 | reverse complement strand
AGCATTTATTGTTTAACTCCGACATCATCTTTAGGCAAAGTTTGTTTGGAATCGTTAGAGACCCTGCCATCGTCGGCAAGGTCGCGTACTTTAAACCGTAAATCTTTAATAAGACTTTTCAAATCGAATACGCCGCCGATTAAAAGCCAGACACTGACAATGAAAAAGAAACTAATGGTGAACCAGTATATGTAGTAAAAAAAGTCAGCCCAAGCCCTGTCTGACAATCCCCAGAACAAAACGATTATTGTTACCGCGCCAAACAGCGCAAAGAAAACAACAGACTGCAATATGGTATAGCCGTAAATAACCTTATCGCCTAATGTGAAGTCTTCTGTTATGCCAAAAGCTTTTTTCAAACTAAACTTCATCCCTGTGTGAATTGATGCGCCCGCCTTATCGTTGATATGTTCCGAAGCGATGCGATATTGGCCACGATGCAGCATTTTGTCGAGATTAAAGTCTCTCCTTCTGCCTGAAAGAGAAATCAGGCTATACAGCGTAATAGAAGTAACCATAGCAAAGAAGAATACTCGCTGCCCATTCATAATTAAATTACAGTCCGGCCACGGCACATTTGATAACGCCCAGACCGATTGTCTGGTTTCAATTAAAGCGACCACCGCCCCAATTGCAAGGATGCTCAAAAACAAAACTATTCTGCCGAAAAATCTGCTAAATCTAATCGTAGCAATTCGGCCTGCCACGAATGCGACAATTATGCTGAGAATGGCGCAATATACATAGATGTACTGAATCGGCAGCGTAAAATTCGTGCCATACCAAGACATCCAGAACTGTTCACAGACCAAACCTCCGCCAGCCATAACCACCCCGCAAAGAAGCGATGCATAGGCCGCCGCCGTTTTACCCCAACTGGTATAAAGTCCGCCGAGTATAACCGCTCCGATTCCTCCCATCCAAATTGCACCGGTTATGGCCATAAAATAAAGAATATGTGTCGTTTGACGGAAAACACAACTGAAAACACAAATGAAAACAGCTACAAAAAGAATCGACAGCCGCAACGCCCATATATGCTGTTTGTTGCTGAATGGTTTCTTGCGCAGCGGAATGATTATGTCCTGCACAAATATACTTCCCCATGAATGCAGATAGGTATCATTACTGCTTATATGAGCCGCCAGCATAACCGCGGCAAATGCGCCGATAAAACCAACGGGCAGGTACAGAGTCATTGTCATCGGCACGGACATCTGATCACGCACCTGAATATTTCCAATTCGGCCAAGGAGTTCAGCGACTTGATGCGTCTGTGAAGCGTAATCAGGATTATGCATTATCATATAGGCAACCAGAGGCATTAACATAAGTGCATACGTAAAACCCAGACCTCGAAACTGTCCAAGCACACCGGCCATTTTAGCTTCATGTGGCGACTTGGCCGAGCTGTTGTAGGCTTGAGACCCCTGCCATGCCAGGCGATTTACAACTGAATTGAGCATAATGACAATAAAATAGAATGGGGCAAAATCGGATTGCCCGGTCTTAAGCGGGTTAACCATCGACTTGCCCGCTTCAGAGTTAAGAAGCGACTCAAACACATCAGACAGCGGAAACTTTATCAATAGAATCAGAACAATAGCCATCAAAACAATATTACTGAACGTCGATTGAAGAAAATCGGTAACCAGAACGGCAATCTGCCCGCCTATAAATGTGAAGTACAGAGAAATCCCTGTAAGTGCAATTATCATAGTATAGTAAGTTGAACAGCCAATCCCCAGAAACGAGTAGTGTTCCGGCAAGTTACAGTAATAAATAAAAAAATTGGCCGCGACAGCGGGGAAAATACCAAAATTGATGATTCCGGATATCCAACATACGCATCCGGCAAATATTCTGAACCGGCGGCTGTAGCGTACCTCAAAAAATTGGGCCAGCGTCATAACGCGCGTTTCGCGGTAACGATATATCACCCAGCCGGTCAGAGTCATCATAAGCACAATCGGTATTTGCAAATTCACCCACCATTGACTCGTTAATCCGACCTTGGAATAGAGCTGCCATTGAGCCAATATCGTGATCAATCCCAGTTGTCCGGCCATACCTTCTGAAACCGTCAGCAGATAGCGCCCGGCACAGCGATTGGCGGATAAAAAGTCCGCGGTGGATTTGACATATCGCTTAGTCCTGTACGCAACTACTACAAAAAATGCGGTTGACCCGAAGATAATTGTCCAATCAATCCAGTGTAGATTCATAAATATACTTTCTACTTCCAACTAAAACATTCCGTTATTACGTCAGACGGATTCTCTCTCATTTTCTGATAGATAGCCGGAGCGTCTTTGTATGAATGTGTTTCAGAGACCAATCCGCCAAGATTGAATTTCGGATCTGCAAGCAGCTCAATCGCACGGAAAACATCCTTCAATTCATGCACTCTTGGAACTATAAATCCCGCTTCGTTGTCAAAAAGGTCGTAGTAGCATATATTTATCGGTTCGGCATAACTTCCCTGAACGATGATGCGCGGGCCTCGCCAGCCGTTCTGAAGATGCGACTTCTGTTTAAGTATTTCAAACGTTCCAATTTCATTTCCACCGGCATCGTCTTGAGCCGAACCGCACGGGTCTTGTCGCGGCTTTTCTCTTAGCAGACTCAACGACATCGCCATAGTCTTTGGCGAACCGGTCGCATCTAATACAACTTCGGCACCATACGGAAAATGAGGCTCGAATGCCTTTCGAAGATTGCTGGTTGGAGACACGACCGTAACCCCTGCCTGTTCGGCAATTTTCCGGCGATATTCAAAAATATCTGTCGCCACCACGTTTGCGCCGCCGAAATGCAGCAGTCTCGCACACATTTGGCCGACCAACCCAAGCCCAACCACAGCCACCTGTTCTTTAATTCGAGCCTGCGCTAAATCTACGCCATGCAAAGCCGTTGCAAGCAATGTCGCTAATGTGGCATTTCGATAATCTACGCCGTCCGGAAGGATGAAAATCTCTTCCTGTGATACAATCAGATGCCCGCTATGCCCGCCCCACGAAGAACCCAGTTTATCGTTCAGGGGAAGTCCGCCGCGAACACACGCCATAGTTCCTTTCTTGAGACCTTTGACTGTCTTGCCGACCGCGACAACTTCTCCGACCGTAGAGTACCCCGGAACAAAAGGGAATGGAGATGCATGTTTCTCTTTGCCGGCAAGCGTCCGCAATTCTGTTCCAGGACTGATACTGGAGTAATATGTCTTGAGCAATACCTGATTAACTCCGAGTTCAGGCAGGTCTATAGACCACACCCCGACCTTGTTTAGCGATTCAAATACCACCACTTCTGTTTTCATTTCTTTTATCCTTTCTTTTGTGTCAGATAATTCGTATTCCCATTATCAATTTAATCCGTTACTCGTTCCCAACAATTAGTCTGATGATTATACTGCCTGATAACTTTGGCCGGTATTCCCACAGCGACACTGTACGGCGGAATGCTCTTGGTTACCACAGCGTTACTCCCGATGATGGAATGCTTCCCGATAGTTACATTCGGCATCACACAGACGCCCTCGCCGAGCCAAACCTGATCCTCAATCTGTACCGGACCGGAATGTACCAGCGGCTGCGACATTATCCCTTTATTGATGTCATCATAACCGTGAAGATTATCAGTTATATAGACTCTCTGGGCAATGACCACATCCCTGCCGATGCTTATCCGGTTGCAAGCGATAAAGTGGGCATCACTGCCAATGCTGGTTCTATCGCCTACTTCCAGCCTGGCATTATATTGGGTTCCGGCATATTCTTTGATGCAGTCCAGCCAGCAATTCTGGAAAATTCCAACATTTTCGCCCAGATAAATGCCCTTGGGATTAAATGAAAGAAATGGACAGACTATCCAGCTTCCTTTTCCAATCGAGCCAAAATCGCTTCTCACCAGTCTGGTGTAAAGTTGAGCCTTCTTATAACGAAACCACAGTTGTAAATTCATTATTCCCATTTTGTACACCTCATCATATAATTGCTGTTATAAATTCAGCGTCTGACACTGTATTAGAACGATATTCTTCTTAACAATCAATACGTCACGCCTCGTATCGGCATAGCGACTTCCCAATGTCCCAATCGCTCGGCTTTCGTCAGTTCGCCGTTGGCAGACTTGATAATAGTTTCAACAACCCGTTCAGCAGCCTGCTCAATCGTTTCTTTTCCATCAATCACGCCGGCAACGCAAATATCTATGTTCTCTTCCATATTTATGAAGGTACGCTCTGTGGCCGTTATTTTGATAGTGATGGAGGCCGGAGAGCCTATCGGCGTTCCACGTCCGGTAGTAAAGAGCGTAACATTACAACCCGCCGCAGCGATACAGGTTACGCTTTCCAAGTCAGTATTTGGCGTATCGAGAATCACCAGACCTGGTCCGTGAACTACCTCCGACATATCAAAAAAACCGCGAAACGGAGTACTGCCTGCCTTAGCGGCGTGTTCCAGCGAACGCTGAATATACGCTTGGCGATTTGTATTCTTGAGAGCAAAATCTTCGTAAGATATACCGAAACGATTTTTCCAGCCGCGATTGACATTTTCGGCCATTTCTCGTATTTTCGCGCCTATCTCCGGCGTGCCGGCACGCTGCGACAGATTATCCGCCCCGCCAACCAATTCACAGTTCTCTGCCAGAACCACCGTGGCCTGCTTTTCCACCAACAGGTCGCATGCCCGGCCGACAACCGGATGACAATACGCAAACGAGTTGGCATCGGATGCGCCGCATTTAGTACCGATGACTAAAGCGGAAAATTCTACCGGTTCTCGTTTCACACCGCTAAGCTCTTCAACCATCTCCTGGACAATCTTCACGCCGGCTTCCACGGTACGAGTGGTACCGCTCTGCACAACATTGAGCGTTTTGCACAGACGCCCGCCGGCGACCGCCCTGGCAGGCAAATTAAGGGATAGCGATGCGGCACAACCCATGGCCAAAAACAGCACAGCGCCAACATTGGGATGCGTAACAAAATGCTCCAGGATGTTTCCAAACAGAGCAAAGTCGTCCATCTGCAGGTCGCAGCCATTCGGGTGTCCTATGCAAGTAGCACCCGGAACAGCCGCAGCTATCCGCCGGGCAACCTCCATATTACAGCCTGTCAGCGGCACTACTAAAACATAATTGCGGAAGCCAACGCGGCCATCCAATCGCTTATAGCCCTTTAATTGCATTTTATTCATTTTTTTATTCCTGCTCATATATCCAATTTTGAATTAATAGTTTCATGAATCTCAATAGCTTCTTTGGTGTAGCTTGTCATCAGTCTAACAACTTCTTTGGCGTAGTTTGCCATCAAAGAATCTGATTTAGGAACTTTTGATGCCTCCGCAGGCTCCAAATCTCCTGGATTTGCACACTCGAAAATGTTCGACAGGTTCAGCCCCATTACCAAATTTCCCAGTTCAGTGGTATGAAGCGGGTCCATGAGTAGCCTGTCAACATATTCTTTTTGAGAAATTATTGGACTCCACCGTTCATATTGATCGATAAATGGGGACTCTGTTTTTTTTGCCGTATCGCGTATAATCTGCATAAACTTATTCAGTTTATCCCCAACTCCGGGAAGACGTTTCAAATCCCAGGCATAATAGGTCTGAAAAATCACCAACACTCCTGACTCTGACATTCTCCGATACAAGGTCAAAAGATTGTGTTCATAATCGTCCAGCGGCATATTACGAATAGCATCGTTTCCGCCAATTGTCATAATAACGGCATCCGGAGATAATTTTATAACATCCCTATCAAGGCGGTTAAGTAAGTCTTTTGTTGTCTCTCCCCCAACGCCTGCGCTAAAAGCCTGAAACATACCGCCGCCATACTGAAGCTTACAGGCCAATTCCAGCCAGTCGCCCCAATGCATTCCAGGTATTCTTCGTTGAGTACATGATGCCCCCAAATAAATAATCCTGACCATTTGTCCGCGCTTCATCTTATCTACAAGATTAACTCTGATTTTATCAATGTTCAGATTCATTAATGGCGTACACCCTTTCTTACAGTTAAGAGATTCAATTTCGAGTTATTCATAGTTTAACTGTTCAATAATAGACTTCGCCACAGCCTTTGCCAGGAGTTCCGAACCTTTAGAATTAAAGTGTACATCTTCATGGTCTTGAAGTTCCGACAGTTTGGGAAACGCTGCGGCATACAGGTCATCCACTGGAACATTCTCATCCTTCATTACCCTTAAAGCAACTTCATTGTATTTCACTTCCTCACCAGAAAGACGGAACATACAGCCTTGAGGTATTGGCGTTGTTGCAGCCCATATCAGTTTTGCGCCGGTCTTCTTTAGCCGCTGTACCAGCTTTTTGAGATTTTTTTCGTACTCTGGAAGCGGTACCTGCGGCGGAAAACCTGCGATGTGGGCAGAGTCGCGATTTTCAGTTCTGCTGCGCACCATATCGTGCAGACCCCAGTTAAAATGAATCACGTCCCATTTATTCTCGCCCAGCCATTTTTCAATATCCTGGAGTCCATGGAGAGTTGACTCGCAATTCACATCCGGTCTTTGGACATTCGCTCTGCCTTTAAGCAGGTTCTGCACAAAAGGAAGATATCCCATTGAAATAGAATCGCCAATAAGCAATACCTGCTTAATTTTTAAGTTTTTATTTTCCTGGAGACGAGATTTCCAGTAGCCCGCCAGCCAGTGTACATGAGCCTCACACAGGTACACGTCGAGCATATCATCGCCTTTTTCGCGTGGGTCCAAATCGGCAATCCGTAAGCCTCGCCGGAGGTGATAGAAATGTTCGCGGCGCGTGCAATCCTCAAGACAGCGACGCGAAAGACTATCATATCCCTCGTTAGGCAGCAACCTATGAGCTACAGCCAAATAGTGCGAGGCAAAACCGTTAACTTCATACTTTTTATTAAGTGCGGTCTTTTCTGTAACACACGCCACGAGCTGCTTCGCCTGATGAGCCGCCGTAGTACGCCAGTAACCGGCTAATTCAGGCCGAAGAACTATGAGACGTTCCAGACATTCAATCGGAATGCCGTTGCCGCACACCCATATCGGCTCCGGCGGGTAGAGCATCTCTTTAAGTTCCAGCCATATCTCAAAGCCATGCTGAAACTTGCGGCAGGGTTTCCATGAATATGCCAGCGCATTGAGATAGAGAAAGAACCCGGCAGCCAGAGAATGTCCCTCCAGCCGTTTCCACCAAATCGCCTGACCCAAATACACTCCACAGTAGTCGTGGTCATACCACCAATCAGCGAACGAGATAACAATCTCTTCAATTTTCCGCTTCTCCTGTTCGCTGGCCAGTGTAATATAATAGCTATGTAGGCCGAGCGTTACATCACAGTATTGATCGGCGCTGCACTCGTACATCTCCCCTACGTCGCGAATACCTGCGTAGGGCTTGGGAAACCAACCTCTGCCGCTACCTCCATTGGGGTGTTTCGCCGCAGCGGCGTTTTCCCAAAGCGTAACAATCGCATCCACTGTCCGACGAGCCAACTCGCGTACCTGCGCATCGCCGGTAATTTGAGCCTTGGCACAAAGCGCTTCGAGATAATTGCCGCTGGCCTGCCCGGCGTTTTCATAATTTGTCCAGATGGGCTTGGCCGAGCGAGGAATCGATGAGTTCTCCACAAAGGTACCCAAACCCTGCGGACGATCCTTCACGTCCTCGACCCGCATAGGCTTCATCGTATAACCATTGACGCAGCTGCGCAAGATGCCGTCATCATCTCGAAACACACGCTCAACCACCTGCGAGATTGTCGCTTCTACTTCCTTGAGCGTGCTGCCGTAACTGACCGGCGGAAAATCGCCACTAAAAACATCTGTTGTCATTTCTTCCATATGGTTCTCTTTTTTTTGCTGCAATAATTTTTTATTAATCCCAGGTTATTCCATCTTTCGGATTTTGACGTTAGATTTCTGTTTAAAAAACGGTTCAGCGGTATTGAATGGAAAAGCCGGAAGACCTTCCTTATTTCTCAAGTTGGGATTGGCAAGATGACTCCACGCATAACGTACATTTACAGGAGCCGCCACGTCAGGACTGCTCACGACCACTTTTTTTACTCTGATAAGTGATTTTGCGGGATAAAAACGTCCATCCGCTCCGGCAACTTCAAACGAGTCCGGCTCCTTGCCATCTTTCGTCGTCAGTCCGGAACCTGTATTGTCAAATGAGACAATAATTTTATCGTCCATTATTTTCATTGCCTTGTAGGTTGGGCCGGAAGCAACGATATTTTTCCGGCCATAAGTGTCTTTAATCGCTAATAATGCCAGCCGCAAACCGACATCACGCTTGTTTTCCGGATGCTGTCCCTGATTATCGCTGCTGATATCCACGGTCGAAATAATGCCCGAATTTTTAGTTTTGCTTACGGCTGCGTACTGCTCCAGCCAAAATTTGGGAATGTAATCAGCGCCTCCTACATAGGGCGCAACCTGCACAGTATAAAACGGAAAATCTCCTTGTCCCCATAATCGTCGCCAGGATTCAATCATCGCCTGCTGTTTTTGGGCGTAGTGCGTGTCGCGATAATTGGTCTCTCCCTGATACCATAGTACCCCCTTGATACCAAAGGGAATCATGGGGCGAATCGCATGGTTATAAAGACTGGCTGATTGCGTTACGCGCATATGCCAGAAGATGCTCCCATATCCTTCCGGGGAAAACTTCCCATCCTTTAAAAGGTTCTTGGACCACCAGCCATAAGAAGTCAGAAAATATTCCGTGAACAAACGTTCCTTCTCTTCATTGGTGTAGCTGTTATATTCCCGATATATTTTTTGTATTTTTTCCATTTCGGCAAGATTGCCGTCTTTCCAATTCTGATTGACGGCAAAACTTTCCGGCGGCATCCATGCTTCAATGGAAGAACTCCCCACGGCGACGTTCATCAGCCCGATGGGAATCCGCAATTCCCGCCAAAGTTTCAGGCCGAAGTAATAGCCGATACGGCAAAACCCCGGCAGAGTATTGCGGTCGCAGGATACCCAGTTATTATACGGAGAAATAACATCCTGCGGTACCGGCACAATTGCATTACCTGCTGACATAAAACGTATCTGGGGAAAACACTCAACGCTCGCCGCTTCTTGAGGAACATCTCTGAAAGTAAGCGTCATATTGGACTGGCCTGCGCAGAGCCACACATCGCCGACGAGCAAATTCGTGAATTCCTGCCGTCCACTTTTACCAGTTACCGTCAATTCCTCCGGTTGCGCAGAAGCTGACAAAGGATTCAGACGCACCATCCATTTACCATCGGCGTTTGCAATAGCCGATTTTTTCTGTCCGCTGAATTGTACCGTAATTTTTTCTCCCGGGTCAGCCCATCCCCATACAGGAACCGGCATATCCCGCTGCAATACCATATTGTCGCTGAATATCTTTGCTACTTTCAATTCCGACGCAGCTCCAAATGTAGAAAACATTCCCATCAAAACAAGCGTTGCCAATAAATAACGGGAAACCACTCTTGTTATTTCCTTGAGCGTGCTGCCGTAACTGACCGGCGGAAAATCGCCTTCAAAAACATCTGTCGTCATTTCATTCATAATATTTCTCTTTATGTATATAAAACCGGAATGCTAATAGAATGGGTAAAACACATTGTTTTTAACATACCCTATTTTTACGACTTCGCCAATAGATAGCTGGTTGTCAGCTCCAACCCCGTACTCTCCATCCAGGAGCTTTACAAAATAATTACCTGACCATATCTGAATTGATTCGCCTTCCTTTGCTTCAGAAACAGCTATTCCGGAAATGGAAATACTTTTTGAACCCTGCGGCGATAAATACGCTTTATACCCTTTGATAGATATAAGTTCATTCTTAATAAGGCCATTCGATTCTCCAACGCAGGAATCTATCCTTTCCGGCATTCTTATATTGTCATAATTATCCTGCCCATTATACTTTGACATTACAGCATTCGTAATTACCGCATTAATTTGCGATAAAAGTACAGTCTCGGCGGTTTTTGAGGCAAGATAGTTTTGATCAAAAGTATAGGTTTGAGGTTTGCCGCCAACAGTTACAGTCAGCGTCTTGTTCGTAACCGAACAGTCTCCCAATCTTTTCCACATTTGAATGACATCATTTGGTTTTGAATAAGGCACAAGCCCGCTTTGAACGTCTCTAACGTCAGCATAACCGTATAATTTACCCTTGATTCTATTATTAGCCAATATTGTTTTATATGTTTCGCCAAACAATGACAAGACCGCCGTTCCGCTAATAGTTATATCGGCATTGTAATTAACAGCGGTTAACAATAACCCCTCCCCTCCGTCAGTATCTTCAGGCGGTATATAAACAAACCCTTTGTTTCCGTATCCGGTTATAATCCATTCATTTCTGTTGGCCGGATATTTCCATAGTTCGGGGACATTTCGCAGGTTGGAGATATAACCGGTTACCACGCCGCCATAGAAAGTACAGCCGGAAAACTCGAGTGTACTCGCGTTAAAACCGCCAACACTGCCCGCTGAAAAACCATTTACGAAAGAACATCCAAGAAATTTCAAGTCAACCGCATAGTCTGTATTTTCCTTGTTATGCCAGGCAATTACGTTGGCATAGCCTGTAAATTGACATTGCCTGAATACTATCTTTAAGTTCGGCCAGGCGGCTCCGCCAACCGGCATTCTTGGTCCCCTGCCATTGCCTTTATGCGTGAATTGACAGTTCTCCACGATAATCACGGCATTTGAAAGTGTGGGCGAATCAAATCGCATACAGTTATTGCCGACGTAATTCGCGTCAAAAATCAAATTAATATACCTGCCGGAATAGCCCGCATTGACGATTTCCTGATGGGCAGGGTCTTGACTGTTTGTCCATAAGATAACAGAACCCGGAATCATTCCCCTGATAGTGCAATAGGGCGGGGGTACAAGCATCTCGTTTTTATACCGGCCCGGCCTAATCTGGATTTCGTATTGATTGGCAAAGGACGAATCAGTAATTGCTTTAACAGCATCTGATATATTTACATAGTCGCCGCCGCCGGTAATATCGACAACGATAGTATGTTTAATGTTATCTCTGATTAAATAGTCATTTGCAATTGCTTCAATGTGGCTGGAATATGGCTTCTGTTCAGTAATAGAATCGCCGTTAGCAGCAACTCTGTTGCTGTCTTTGGCCATGAGTTCTGCCGCGCCAATAATTGTACCGGCCATCACAACAATAACAGCGACCAGCGAGAACGGTATTGTAAGGTTTGATTTTTTCATTACAACTGACTTGTCAATATATATTCCGATTATCGAGTAATCATCAAAAAGCTATTTTACAGGATTCACAATAATCTGGTATTTTACAGGTTTCAAACTCTCTTTTATTTTGGCATCGAGGTTCATCTGGTGTTCACTCGACTTGGTACGCAGATAATCAAGCGATTCTTTTAATTTGGCATCTTTATCCACTTCCGGCATATACGTCTGGAAATTGGCAAAGAAATTCCTGACCATCCAATTTTCGAACATCTGCTTATCCGCAAGTTGTGCCAGTAATTGATTGAACGGTGTAGAGAATGGATTGTTGATAAATTCCGCCGCCAGATTGATTCCTTTTTCAAGTTCGGCCTTGCTGAAAACTTTTTTCTGATCGCCCCATATCACTTCAGCTTTCTGGGTTGGCAGATTACTTACTTTAAGTTCAAAACGATTCAAATCCTGCTGAAACGGCACAAACGGCAGAATACTGACATTTCCAGCGGAGTCTTTATCCGTGCCGGTAAAGCAGAACGGGTAGCGAGAACTTTCAATTTCTGCCATTCCAGGCTTCTGGCTTAAAATTTTATGTCCGTCGGAAACTATGGTCTGCCCATTTAAATCCATATCAATCTCGGCAATTTGACCATCAAACCCCATAGCTTTCAGAAAGGCATACGCAATGACCAACTGCCCATTTTGCGATGGATGCACACCGTCCTTGCCAGCAAAATAATAATTTTTGCCCAAAACTCCTTTAGACTTGAGCATAGCGGACATCATTATACCGTTGACATTCGCAAAGCCGACATTATTTTTCTCTGCGATTTCACGGTCAAATTCAGCTAATTTAGCCAGTGTTTTATTATATCCATTTGCATCGGTATTATTACGCTTCTCGTAACTGTCCATATCCACCACGCCGGGAGAGCCGACAATCATCTTAACTCCCTTGTCTTTGAAGAAATCGACTATTTTGTTCATATTGCTGCGATGCGGCTCACCGGCAAGCTTGTCATCATATTCACAGTAATAGCCATCGTTCATACCATAAAAGGTAGTGATAACAGTCGGTTTCCATGCCCAAACATCGGTTTCCATACGTGCGGCAAAACGCAGGGCATTTTCACCGCCACAACCGAAGTTAAAAGTTTTGACATCATTCAGTCCGGAACAGGCCAGCAAGTATGCTTCAATATACTTGGAATAGAGCTTCTGTTCAGTAATAGAATCGCCGCAAATAGCAACTCGGTCGCCATCTTTGACCATAAGTTCTGCAGCACCGACAGTTGTACCGGCAGCCATAACCACAACTGCAGCCAATGAGAACAGCAGCTTTTTAAAAATCAAACTTTTCATAATAACCATCCTTGTTTTTAACATTGAGTTTTTAAGAATCGCAGACTACAACCATAACAAAGTTAATTTCTCCCGGCTCACCGGCTTTCTTGAAATTTTCAATTGGTGCAAGTGTTTTAACTCCATTATTCACAGGTACAGCTATATTAAGTCCAAACCTGCTTTGCGGCTTAATAATAAGCGGCGATAAAACTTCCTGCGGAACAGAAAATATCATAAATGCGCTTTCAGCGCCCGGAAAGATTTTGACAATTATCCTTTTCTGAATGCCTCCGGAAACCAGATAACTGCTGCCGGAGCCTGCCTGCGTTCCCTGGACAAAATGACAAAATGCCTCAATGACATTGTCTTTGTTTTTCACGAACTCAAAGACGGCTAAATCTTCCGTTGCCTTTTTGGAAACATACCACTGGTCAATTTTAGCAAAAGGATCGACATAAAGACCGATGCCAGCAAAAACATCGGCAGGCACAAGATTAGCGCCTTTAATTTCTATCGCTCCTATAAATTTGCCGTCTAAAATGGATGTTTTCAGGAATACATTATCGCCCATGTCGATTGCTGGAATACTTTCCCATGCTGATGGATTTTCCATTATGTTTAATTCTTTACCGCTATTGTCAGCAAGCAGTATATATTTGCCGGCAACTTCTTTACTTTTTACCCCGTTTACAGAACAGGTGAAATCGAAAGGCAGGACTTTGCCGTATTCGAGACTTTGCTGTAAATTAAAGGTTTCTTCCTTTTGGTTAAGCGACGCAAGCTGGACCGGAAATTTCTTTTCCTTGCCGTTAATTATAATTTCAGCATCGGCTTTCAAATCTTTTGAAACAAGATTTTTGAAAATAACCGCAGCCTTGCCGGATGCATCTGGAAAAGCTTCAATTTGAACATTTTGGGATTCAGTTAAAGCAGATGTGCCTTTTGATATGGCCTCACAAAGCTGCTCTTCCGTTCCGGACACTCCTTTAATAAACAGAGGAAACGGCGACATCGGAATAACAATTCGCCCATCGATTCCTTTCGGATAGCTGACTTCATTTTCCATAAGGTCAATGAACTTGATGTCCTGCCCGCCAAAGCCAAATGTGTACAGAGGCGGTTCTTCTTTCCATCGGTCAACACTCTCCTTGTGACACCAGATGGCCGCGATTGGAGAGCCGGTCTTATCTTCTTTGAACACATAGCAGCGAACATAAGGAGCAAATCGGATATCCTTATAAAAAGAAGCGTTGCCAAGAATTCTGCCAAGCGTATTGGGGATTTTGTCATAGACTCTTGGCGTAAAATCAAAATCCATATAGCGATTTGGCTGTGCAAAATCCTGCATACAGGCAACTCTGTTCTGATACTTAAGAGCGACTAACCAGTTTCTTGCGCTAAAAGCCGAAGCAATTCTCTCTGCCCTTCCGATATGATAAGACAATGGCCCAAAGTACCACGCATTAGCTGAATGACAAATATAGGGCGAAACCCCTTCCTGCGGGATATTAAAGGGAACATAATTGCCGCCCTCGTTTATGTAAAAAGGCCAGTCTTCGCATCCATTACGATCCAGCATTGCGAGAAATGCCGCGACATCAGAATCCAAATCAGGATTTTCCGGAAAATTGCGATAATGGTGGGCTGCCGCTCCGTCAAATCGCACGTTCGGGTCTATCCGCTTTGTATCCTGGATATATCGCTCAACCCATTTTGTGCCGCTGGCAGAATCCATATTCCATGGCCCGCCTTCAATCAGCACCTTTGCTTCCGGATTGCCTCTCTTTATCCCGCGACAGGTAGCCAGAAGAAACTTGGCAAAGGCGTCGGGATTGCCTTCCAGCGGCATACAGCCCGGATTACTCTCTCCTGTAAACCACCATATTTTATTCCAGGATCTGTTTTTGGCCTTGACGGCACAGATGCTTTCAAACACGGCAAGTTCTTCATCGGTCGGATTGAGCCTGCTTTTTACATTGGTCATTTTGAGCGATTCATTTTCTTCCGATATCTCGCCGTTGACGCCGTTATGCAGCTTGAGAACCCCGCGTCCCATTGGCTCAATTCCATATTTTTCGACGAGCTGCATCCGCTCCTTATCAAGAGCATAGTCAAGGTCATTGGCAAACGAGCCAAAATCACAGGCAAATGAACCGAAGCCGATAGCACGCTCCCGTTCCATAAACCGTTCCGTATCCGGGCCGCCCACCTGAAGAGTATAAACATAGAAGAGAGCGAATAAATTTTTATTCTTATGGGTATTATCAAGAAAATCCATCACTGAAAAACGGAAATAATCTTTGAACGGACGTTCCACTCCCTCAACAGCAAAAATGCCGCGGACAGCGAACACGCCGCGGAGTTTGTCTTTCAATATCTTGCCGCTCATCGCATCAAGATTGATTGAACTTTTGCCGGCGTTGTCAGTTTTGAATTTGTATGTTTCCTCGAATATTTTCCTGAAAAAGAAATCCTCCACAGTAATAGAAACCGTGCCATTGGCATCAGGTCGAGATTGAACCGCGAGATTGAATTCCGGCTCCTGCCCAAATTTAAGGAAATTACCTCTGGCTGCGCTCACAAGCCGGGCAGATACGACAGGCTGTTTGAAATCGGTCATATCGCCCTCTTCAAGTTGTATGTCGTCCAGCCAAACGCTTTCTTCCTGCTGATCTAAAACGCCGGCCATTAGTTGTGCGCGAAAGTATATGCTGCCAAATCTATCGTCGGGAACTATGGGGGTTGAATAGCGTTTCCATTCATTGCTTATCGCAAATGGAGGTATGCTTCGGATAAATTTATCGCCATGCCGCAGTTCGCGTCCCCACAGACCGACAACAAGATTTTTTTCACAGGAGCCTTTGGCATAAAAACTCAAGGTATAATTTTTCCCTGAAACAAACGGAATCGCAAATGTCCCCAGCGGCAAAGGACATCTGGTCGGCAGCGCCTTAATGCGCAGGCTGTGAGAACCGGAATGCGACTCTTTATTATCGAGCGCATAAAAGTTTTGATATTTAAGAGGAATAATGCTTTCCGCAAAACAAGGGTATCCCCAATACTGAAAACCAGCCTCAAATGACGGATTCAAAATAAGATTTGCACTGGCTCCATAATCAGGAAGACGCAGTTTATCAATTTCAAAAAAATCAATCCCATTAGGAGACAAGTCCGATGTGTCTTTGGCAGCCTGTATTCCGCGAATATCCAGCAGGAATTTCATAGCGCCGCCATCCGCAGCAAAGAATGAAATTCTATTTCCATTTATTATTATTTTGGCACAACCGTCAGGAATAATGGTAAATGATTTCTGGCCTGAATCAGGGAAAAATTTGATTTCAGCGTCTTTTAAATCATCATCGCTAAGGGTTAAACTTTTTTTATCGTCAAAAGAAATAACATTTTCACCCTTTACATATTGTCCTGATAATGCCATATATGGCGGAAATTCAAAACTCGAATACCTGCTTTTGAGTAATGACGGGGCGTCAAGTATGCATGTACTTTCAACCCTAACCATGCCGTCATCAAGAAGAGTGATGCTGAATTTGTAAGGCCCCAGCTTTTTATCGCTGTCTGTCCATTCTCTTGCGGACGCTGTAAAGATTGAACTGGTTCCTTCCAGCTTGTCTTCTGTGTCCAGAAAGAAAATCGCATTCATATCGCCTTTGCCGAAATTGAACATTTCAGAAAGAGTACATATAGCGTCATTATCTATGCACATAAGCATACTCGGCCAGCCTGCTTTTTTCCATATACTCTTGGAACCAAAAACAATCGTGCCGTTGGAGCTGAATACGGGTTTTTGAATGCTTGCGGAATGGCTACTATCCATCGGCGTTTCCGCCGCAGCAGAAGACGATGTCATAAAGAGCGTCATTGAAACAAAAAACAACGCCCACAGCATATTTAATGCCATCGACATAACACTGACTCTCTGATTGCAGGTGTTTTTTTTCATAATATAATTCCTTTTAATTTAATTTCAAGATATAGCATGTTCCTTGCCTTTTTCGCTGTGGGTTAAATGACCGCTCTGCTATCTACTGTCCGTTTATTTACGGATTGCAGCAGCACGGAGGCATCGGGTCTGTGCAATTCATCCAATTGTTGGCAAAAATCACAAAGTCTCCCAAGTTCACATGGGTCTCCTGATTCAAATCCGCACCGCTGCACCAGCCCGGAGTAACACAGCCGCTGGCCAGCCATTGGCCGACAAAGACATCTAAATCCTCAAAATTAACATAACAGTCAGCGTTTAAATCTCCAGCCGGATACGGATGCCCGGCATCGCCACAGACCGGCTCGGACGCAAACTTTGAAGTTACTACGATGTTATCGTAATTACCGCTTATGTAATAACCAAAATCGGAATAGGGGCCGCCAATCCTTACCTGAACATAATATCCCGCCAAATTCGCCGGCGTTCCCGAGCCGGGAACTCCAACCGTGTGGTACACATCATACTGGCCGTCAGTAGCCAGCCCAAGTCTGTCCACAGATGCAAGGAGTACCTTAGTTCCTGTACCGTTAATATTTTGCGTAGCATAAACCCGTACCCACGGATGAGTGCCTGCTCCTCCGCCCAAATCAGCGCTGACAGTGTAAGAATGATCTGCCAGCACTAACTCACCGGTGTTGTTAACCCCATCGCCTGTGGATCCCGCTTGTATAAACCTGGTTGCTGTCGTGTACGGAGAACCGGCGACATACGTCCATCCGTATGGTATCGCGGTGGGGGCAGTATTCCAGAAGCCGGCGATATCCGAAGCAAAGCTTCCGTTGTGAAGAACCCCACCCATAACCGGAAATGCCGTTCCCGCCCCATACTCATAATTGATTAGCGCATTGCAAAGCTGTTCTTCCGTTCCAGGCATTCCCTTGATGAACAGAGGAAACGGCGACATCGGAATAGTAGTCCGTCCGTCGCAATTCTTCTGATAATTGACTTCATTTTCCATAAGGTCGATGAATTGTATATTCTGTCCGCTAAAATCGAAGGTGTAAAGAGGCGAACTTTCCTGCCACCTGTCAACGGTTTCTTTATATCCCCATATCACCGCGATGGGAACGCCGGTCGCATCATCTCTGAATAAATAACCGCGGCAATAAGGAGCAAACACAATGTCTCTGACAAAGGAAGCATTGCCTAACAGCCTGCCTAGCGTGTTGGGTATTTTTTCATAAAATCTCGATGTAAAATCGACATCTGTGTACCGGCTCGGAGTCATAAAATCTTCCATACAGGCAACTCTGTCCTGATACTTAAGGGCGACTAACCAATTTCTGGCGCTGAAGGCAGCAGAGATTCTCTCCGACCTTCCGCTATGATAAGATAATGGCCCCATATACCACGAATTGGCTGAATGCACAACATACGGAGAAATCCCTTCCTCTGGAATATCGAACGGACAGTAATTACCCCCTTCGTTTATGTAAAGAGGCCAGTCCGGATGTCCATTGCGGTCGAGCATCGCGAGAAACACTGCAATATCCGAATCCAAATCCGGATTTTCCGGAAAATCGCGATAATGGTGAGCTGCCGCTCCGTCAAATTGCACGGTCGGGTCTATCCGTTTTGTATCCTGAATATATCGCTCAACCCATAGTGTGCCATACAATGGATTCAGATTCCACGGCCCACCCTCAATAAGCACCTTCGCCTGTGGGTTGCCTTGCTTTATGCCTCGACAAGTGGACAGAAGAAACTTGGCAAAGGCATCTGGGACGCTTTCCAAAGGTTCACAGCCCGGATTGCTTTCTCCGGTGAACCACCATATATTGTTCCAGGGTCTGTTCTGGGACTTGATAGCACAGATGCTTTCAAAGTCTGCAAGATATAAACTGGACGGATTGGTCGCGTATTTTATGTTTATCATTTTATACAACCCGTCCATCTCTGATATCTGGCCGCCGATACCATCATGCAGCGAGAGAACCGGACGTCCCACGCAGGTAATGCCATACGCTTCGGTCATCTGCATTCGTTCCGAATCAAGGCCATAGTCTAAGTCATTGGCAAATTTTTCGAAATCATAAGTGAATGAGCCAAAACCGATGGCACGCTCCCTTTCCAGAAACCGAGCGAACTCGGGGCCGCCCGATTGAAGCTGATATACATAAGTAAGATTAAACAGGTCTTTATTCTTATGCGTATTGTTGAGAAAATCCATTACCGAGAAACGGAAATAATCCGTATAAGGCCGACTTACTCCGTCTATATTAAAAACTCCGGTAACAATGAAAACTCCACGGAGGCCGCTATTATGAATATCGCTGCTCAAATCAGCAAGGCTGATTGTACTTTTTCCTGTGCCGTCCATCGTGAACGGGTACGTTGCCGTAAACACGTTGTTAAAAAAGAAATCCTCCACAGAAATAGAAACCGTGCCACTGGCATTGGGAGTAGATTGAATGATAATACTAAAATTTGGTTCCTGCCCGAACTGGAGAAAATTGCCGCGGGCAGCGCTTACCAACTGAACGGCCGCGGGAGGCTGTTTGAAACTTGTTGCCGCGCTCCCATGTTCAAGCTGTATATCATCTAACCAAACACAGCCTTCTCCTGATGTAGTTTTTTTAGCGTCGAAAAATATAGATATAAATCTCTCTTGCGGAGTAAATGGAAGCGTAAATCGCTGCCACTGCTCGTTGACGGGGAACACAACGATACTGCCCGGAAACGGATATGTCGTCCGCCCTTTGGCCCATACATTCAAATTAAGAGAACTGGCGAGATTGCCTTTGGCCCAAAAGCTTAAAATATAATTTGTATTCGGCTCAAAAGGCACTGGGAAAGCGCCAACCGGCAGAGGATCCCTTAACTGCAACGCCCTAAGACGCAGACTGTGAGAGCCGGAATGTGCCTCATTGCCATCAATTGCCTGGAAATTGGAATACTGCAGCGGAACGATACTTTGAGCATAACAGAGAAACCCCCAATACCTAAACCCCGCCTCAAATGATGGATTCAAAATAAGATTTTCACTGGCATCATAGTCGGGAAGACGCAGCCTGTCGTTTGCCCAAAAATCGATGGCGGCAGAAGATGAAGTTGCCAATAGACCCATTTGGATAAAGAATACGATGGCAAGCCAGGTCAATGCCATAAAGATAACACTTCTTCTTTTGCAGCGAACTATTTTATTCATAATGTATTTCTTTCAAGATTAAAAGTACATTTGCCGGCTATAATTCGATAATGCAAATCCGTTTGCCGCAACGGAGACGGCCCCCCTATATGTTCGATAGCTATTTCCTGTCCCAATAATTGTTGGACAGGCTGGAATTGGTCAATGCCTGTTGACTGTAAATAGTCGAATCATCTTTCGAATCCGGCGCTTTTACTCGGGTTACATGCCCGTCCACCCAGAGAGTATTGCACGCGACATCATGCCGGGGAGCCAAAAAACCCTGGCCAAAACTCTGATAGTAAGGCCGGAGAAAAAAACATCCAAGAATTCGGTTTTGAACAACAGTATTATAAGGGTCTCTCTCCCATGCCTCTGCCACCAAAATGGTACTGGCCGGCTGCTTTATTCCTTGAGCCCGCGCTGGCGACTCCGGAGACCCCGGCTGCCCATAATCAAAAGTCAACCCGCCACTCATTCCATAAGAAACCCATCCTTTCCTGTACGCAGCATATTCCTTTAAATCAGGCCAATCTCTCTTATCTGTTTTCGTAGCCCAGATGCCTAACGACATTGACGGGCAAAACAGAACGCCATATCCGGAAATATACTCAATCTGATTATCAGAATATATCTTTTTGTTTTTCAAAAGTCTCGTGTACCAGGCCTTTACGCTAATAATATCCCCATAGTAAGTCATATATGTGTCGCGGTTATTCTGCAAATAAAGCTGCATACCTAAGCCTACCTGACGGAGATTGCTGCTGCAGACTACTGATTGAGCCTGTCTGCGCGCCTTGCCCAAAGAAGGCATAAGGATAGACAAAAGCAGAGCAATGATAGATATCACCACGAGCAACTCAACAAGGGTAAAACCTGCTCGTTTGACTATCGACTGCCGATTACATATTGCTGTTCGAGAAAGCATAGTCGCACCTTCCTTTCTGATTTAGTTTCAAAATATAGGGTGGACACAACTTAGCGCCCACCCTAATGTTCACTTTATCATGGGTTATAACTGCACGGCGGATTCGGATCTGTACAATCAAACCAATTAGCGGCTAATATCGCAAAATCATTGAATTTGACGTTTCCGTCTGTACTCATATCTGCGCCGCTGCACCAACTCGGAGTAACGCAGCCGCTCGCCAGCCATTGCCCGGCAAAGACATCTACGTCCTCAAAATCAACATAACAGTCCTGGTTTAAGTCTCCGGCCGGATACGGATGCTCTGTATCGCCGCAAACCGGGCCGACTATCGCTGAAGTAACTCTAATGTTGTCGTAATAACCATAAAGGTCAGTTGTTCCGGTAGTTTTCAATTCTACCTGCACATAGTAGCCAACCAGATTTGCTGCTGTCGGCAAACCAGTGTTCGACACTGTGGATAAGGTGTACCCGCTCGCAGTATTTCCAGGCTGACTGACTTCTGCCAGCAATACCTTATTTCCGGTGCCGTCGATGTTTTGCGTAGCATACACAGAGACTTTAGCCGTAGCGCCGGTCTTGCCGCCCAGGCCAGCCTGAACTGTGAATTTATGGTTTGCGAAAATTTGTCCGCCGGTGTTATTGGTTACCGCGTCAACCTGCCCATCGAACAGGACAAGCCCTAAAGCTGCGGTGTAGGTAAGAGCCGGGTGCGTTGACGACCATTCAAAAGGTATATAATTCGGGTCTGTCCAGTAACCACCGGCCATTGCTGAATTCATCGCGCCATTGTGAATGTTTGGATCCATATACACTATCGAAGCGGGCACTTCTTGTGAAGTTACAACAAGGTTGTCATAATGACCGTTAAGATTAGGGTCCCCGATAGTTTTCAGTAGCACCTGCACATAATATCCAGCAATATCCGGCGAGGTCAACATCCCTGCACCCGATACGGTATATCGTTGGTAAAGCGGAGTAAGCCCGTTAGCATCACCAGCACGACTGACCTCTGCCAGAAGCGACTTGTTTCCCGTGCCATCAATGTTTTGCGTAGCATAAACGGAAGCTGTAGCCAAAGCGCCCGGGAAGCCGCCCAAATCCGCCTGAATTATAAATTGATGGTTCGCCGGTACCGTTTCGCCGGTATTATTGGTTACCGCCTCCACCTGTGAATCGAATGTGATAAACCCTGCACTTGCAGTCCAAATACTATTCGGGTCGGTAGCTAACCATTCGTAGGATTGGTATATGTACGAGCCTTCGACTTCGTCTCCCCAGGATCCGCCGCGTTCTTCTGAATCCATTACACCATTGTGGAAAGTACCGCTCATATACGTTTCAATTGGAGCGCTTTGCGATAATTCGGAAGTTACTACGATATTGTCATAGTTGCCGCTTATGTAATGGGTAACATAAGGGCCGCCTATTGTTACCTGGACATAATATCCAGCCAGACTCGGTGAGACCGGCGTGCCTGTGGCCGACACTGGGAATAAAGTGTAAGCATCCCCGGCCTGACCAACTCGATTAACCTTTGCCAATTCCACTTTAGTTCCTGTACCATCCGAGTTTTGCGTAGCAAATACGCGGACGGTGGCATCAACACCTTCTCCGCCGCCCAAATCTGCGCTGACCGTGAACGCGTGTTGTGCCAGTACCAGCTCGCCTGTGTTATTAACTGCTTCGCCTGTTGAACCTACCTGGATAAACCGAGTGGCCGTAGTATATGGATAAGGAGCAACCTGTGTCCATCCAGTTGGTATCGAAAGGGGTTCATTATACCAGAAACCAGTTTTGTAGCCGACAGGTCCATCTGTGAACGACCCATTGTGAAAAGTCGAATTCATATAAATCATTGAAGTCGCAACTTCTGAAGTAACGACGATATTATCGTAATTGCCGCTTATGTAATAACCGAAATCGGTATATGGACCGCCAATCCTCACCTGAATATAATATCCGGCAAGACTCGACGGCGTTCCCGAACCAGGTGTGCCCGCCGTAGGATATACTTCGTAAGCGCCATCAGTAGCCAGTCCAAGCCGGTCCACAGATGCCAGGAGTACCTTATTGCCCGTACCATCGATGTTTTCTGTAGCATAAACCCTGACCCACGCATGAACGCCCGTGCCTCCGCCCAAATCAGCGTTCACCGTGTAAGAATGATTTGCCAGCACCAACTCGCCCGTGTTGTTGACCCCGTCGCCTGTGGAACCAACCTGTATCATCCTGCCGGCCGTAGTGTACGGATAAGCCGTAACCATTGTCCATCCATATGGTATCGCTGTGGGAGTACTATGCCAGAAGCCGGCTATGTCAGCCGCAAAACCTCCATTATGGAGGGTCGCGTTCATATACGTCATTGAAGTTGCCACTTCTGAAGTAACAACGATATTATCATAATAGCCACCGTGGTAAGTACCGCTCAAGTCGCCAATCTTCACCTGAATATAATATGTGGCCAAGCTCGCACTGACACCAGTTCCCGAACTTGACACGGTGTACAGGGTATAATCACCGGTAGCAGAAGTTCCAGCACGAGTAAGTTGTGCCAGAAGAGCCTTGTCTCCTGTGCCATCCGAATTTTGTGTGGCATATACCCGCACTATGGCAGTAGAACCGGTCTCCCCGCCCAAATCAGCTTGGATTGTGTACGCGTAACCTGCCTGTACTAACTCGCCAGTGTTATTAACCGCTTCGCCTGCGGTGCCAGTCTGAATCCATCGAGTAGCAGTCGTGTACATATAAATCGAAGTTTCCGCCCATCCAGTCGGGATTGAAAGCGGTTGAAGCGACCAGTGACCGGCTTGATAATCAACAGGGCCATCTGTAAATGACCCGTTGTGATGGGTCGCATCCATAATAATGGTTTCTGCCCGGCAGACAGACCCCGCCGTCAAAAGACTCAATACCACTAACACCAGAGCTAACATTTTCTTCATGACTCACCTCCAAAAAAAATAGTGTCAAGAGCCTGTTTCACAATGACTCTCGAATCCAAAACATTGGATCCGCAGACCGCACCAGCAAGACGGCTCAATCCTCCCGCCAATGCAGCGTCCACCCAGAACTCACTTTACTCGTATAGTGTACAACTTTAACGCAAGTATAGCAAGTCTTTTTTTTAAATAATTTTAATGACCTGCAAAATTCTTTGCAGCCTACACGCCGCTTATCTCGGCTATCATACGGTTATTGATGAATTTTATGCACCCGTAATAACTATCGGCAATCAAAAGTGTGTTTTTAACTAAATATTGCATTTTAAATTCAATGTGAGGAATTTCCAATATCCTGCAAGGTTGCTAAAAAAAATCTTGTATCAACATCAATGATTCATCTCAATAAAACCTCTTGCTTTCGTAAGTCTTTGTAAAACAGATAGTTATGCCACTTAAAAAAAACACCCCTACATCGATAAATTTATTTTTTAGCTATTTTACAACAACATACTTGACACGCCTGCGTTAAAGTTGTACACTATACGAGTAGAGTAAGTTAAAATAGACGCTGCATTGGCAAGAGGATTGAGCCGTCTTGCTGGTGCGGTTGCCGAATCCAACGGTTTGGATTTGGGAGTTATTGTAGAACAGGCTCTTAACTGTTTTTTGGAGGATGTATCATGAAGAAAATGTTAGTTTTGGTGTCAGTAGCAGCAAGTCTTTTGTTAATTGGGTCTGTCTGTCAGGCAACTATCATTATGGATGCGACTCATCATAATGGAGACTTTGAAGCGGGTACTGCTGGTTTCTGGCACAACACCCCAAGTGCTGTACCATACGGATGGACGTATGTCGCCGGTTATCCGTACACTACCGCTACCCGATTTATCCAGGTTGGTTCTACAGGCGATGGGGTCAACAACACAGGCGAGTTGGTAGGAGCCGGCAATGCGTTCACAGTTCAGGCTGACCTTGGCGGCGGAACTGGCGTTGATGCATGGGTGCGGGTCTATGCTACACAAAACAACGATGGCACAGGAACCAAAGTGCTTCTGGCAAGTGTCAACCGTATTGGTCTCGCGACTGATGGCACCTACGCTATGTACACCACGCTGGGCACGCAGGGCACGCCGGCCGCAGCAGGTTTGGCAGGATATTTTGTTCAGGTAAGAATTGGCGGTCCATGGGAGGATTTCCACCATTACATCTCTGGCAATTACGACAACATCGTCGTAACATCAGAATATATTCCGGAACCGGCTACACTGGCAATTCTGGGTCTTGGCGGATTGCTCCTGCGAAGAAAAAAATAATATAGAAATTCTAATCGCCGACTAATAGCGGCGCAGAATTGCAGGATTTATTGCAACATCAAGTTCTTGCTGTCGTCTGGGCAGTGAGAACTTGATGTTTTTATAGCGGCGGATTGTTAGATGTATCACACATTAAAAGCTGGTAAAGGAACAAGAAATGCTTAACGCGGGAATAGTTGGTTTTGGAGTGATGGGAAAAACACATTGTAAGTGCTACCAGACGCTCCCCGGCGTTCGTGTTGCCGCAATTTGCGAAACAGGCGACATTAAGAAGACAGTAGGCACATCGCAGGCCGCTGCCAATCTCGGAAAACTGGACGCTGAAATGAACATTGACAATGTCCGCCTCTACAGCGATTTCGACAAAATGCTTCGTGAAGAGAAGCTCGATATGATTTCCATCGCCCTGCCGACATTTATGCATACCGATTTCACTGTTAAAGCTTTTGAGGCTGGCATACATGTTTTATGTGAAAAGCCGATGGCTCTAACTCTGCTCGAATGCCGACGTATGATTGACGCAGCGGAAAAATCCGGCAAGGTTCTTCAGATTGGCCACTGCGTTCGATTCTGGCCGGAATACGTCAAAGCAAGACAGTTCATCAATTCCGGAGAATATGGACAGGTGCGAGCGGCCACGTTCCAGCGACTTAGCGCATTCCCGACATGGGGCTGGAAAAACTGGCAGCAAAATGGCTCAAAGAACGGAGGAGCCATGATGGACCTTCACATACATGACACCGATATTATTCTGCACTGGTTTGGCGTACCCGCCTCCGTTTTTTGTACTGCGGCTCGAGGGCCGAGCGGAGATTATGACCATATCGTTACACAGTATTCGTATCCTGACAGGGTTGTTACCGCAGAGGCAAGCTGGCTGATGGCGCCGGGATTCGGTTTTCGGATGGGCTTTAATATCGCACTCGAAAAAGCAACGATAATCTTCGACTCTGCCTGCGAACCATCTTTGAAAATATATACAAACGACAACAAAACATACACCCCCGAACCCGAAAAGAAAGATGGTTACTGGTTTGAAATCGAGTATTTTGTAAAGACAATCCTCGGAGAAAAACAGCCCCAAATCATCACGCCGCAGCAATCTTACGATGCGGTTAGAATCGCGATTGCTGAAAAAACATCCGCCAATGAACACAGAAAAGTCGGACTATCGGAAGTCAGCTAACTTATTATCTGACAAACCATCTGATAGCATGACGGGAAGTACGCTTTTCAAATTTTAATGTATAAGGATCGCATCGCCAGTACGATACAAATCCATCCGTCCGAAGCAAAAACCATCCAAAATCCCATCCATCGCTGGTATATTTCATTGGAATGGCGGGCTTGACTCTAACGGCCGGCTGACTTTCAACAGTGAACAGTCTTTGTTGCGTGTTATAATATCCCGGACCGGCATGAACAAACAACTCATGCGACACCGCATTGGCGACATTTCCAAACATATCAATGCACGGATTACTAATTGCAGCTTTAATTTCGCAACCATTAGTAAATGCATCTATAAGCGCATCAAACGAACCGCTTACAGCGGAACCATCTTCATTATGTCCGTAGGCCTCACGCCAATCATCACGAACAATAAATCGGTACGCCTCAAAATCGTAGATAAAATTACTGCTTGGGGCATTGGTTTTGACATCCCAGTTATCAAGCTGATGATATTTGGGCATGTCGCTGTGGTCGTCAATCGGAAATGTGCCTTTTATTCCCATCGCGGGCAGACCATCTAAATACGGCCTGGCAATAGCCTGACGGCCATCCTGATTATACATAAAAAACGACATAGACATTCGCGGACCAAATCCGTCCGGAGGGAGCAATGAAGCCGGCACGCGTAAATTCATTATGCCGGCAACCCAGCGTTTATCCACGAGATAGGTAACTCTAAAATCGCTTACTTCCTGAACCAGCTCAAGATTGGGCGAGCCTGGTTCGAGATGTTCGCCATATTTGAATTCCGTGTAAATACGAAGATCCGCGCCGCGGCCTATAGCTTCGCACAAAGCAACTGAACCGCCACTAACAACTCGCCTATTTGAGTCTAATTCAAGTATATCTTTCCATACGCCCATACACAGAACCTTTTTTCATTATTAAAATGATAAACACTGTTCCTTGACAAATAGCTTATTCTGCCCTGATGACCACATAAAAATTAAGGAAAAAGTGATTCCTGCTCTTTCGCAATCATTTTATCAATGCCGTTCTGAACAGATTTTGGCAAGGGATATTTAAGATAGCCGGCCGTTGTCGAAAATATCCCCATCTTCACTAACGCATATTTCAAACCGGTCAGCCAGTTCTTGACCTTTTCACCATACGCGGCATAATTGATTCGGTCGCAATGTGCCTGCAATCGCTCCAATTCCGCCAAATCTCTGCTTTTCGCGGCTTCAACCATTTTAACAGTAAGGCTGCCAATCAATATCCCGCCGCCAGCCAGTACGCCATCATAACCAGCCATAAGATATTTAACCATTCCAAGTTCATAACCGGTCAATATGCATAATTCCCGCTTTGCCGCAATTGACAGAGCAAGTTTCATTATCTCGTCATTGAGCGATGAATCCTTAAACAGGCACACATTATTGTGTCGCAGTACTTTCGCATAGACAGTCAACGGAACAAAGGCCGCCCCCCTGCTGTAAATACCGACAGGCAGAGCGGAGTTTTCGACAATTTTCATATACTGCTCTTCAATGCACTCCGGCCGCATCGGCCCGGCGAACCACGGCTCGGCCATAATCGCGATATCTGCGCCATCGGCTTTAGCATCTTTTATATGCTCAAGAACTTTAGTATATGAATTATCTGTAACCTGAACCGCAATCTTCATTCGGCCATTATTAGCGACCGCTGCAACCTCGGTGAGCTTGCGCATATCCGCTCGCGGCAGCCACGGCCCTTCGCCGCAGGTACCGCCGATAAATATACCTTTTTGTTTAAGCCGAATATGATGTTTAACCGCCCGACGCAACGAAGGCACATCAATTTTCAATGAATCAGTGAACGGAGTGGGCGATGCCGACCAGGCTCCTGCCAAATCCAATGCTTTTTTCTGCATAATTTTATAATCCTTTATTTATTTTTTGTTAAATCAAATTTTATAATACTTCTATCACTATTCTCTAATCGTAAAAGACTGCTCTCCGGGCTTGAGTTCTGTTGAAGATTTCCCATATTTGAATTCCCCGCAAAGTGTCTGCGGCAAACTGATATGGCAGTGAATTTGTCCATTCTTCCTTGAGTATTTTGCACTGATAACCCCATCTGGATGAATGCATTTTGCATCGATTTCCGAAAGGTTTCCCATCATGGGAGATATCAATACTTTTTTAAATCCCATTTCCGCAGGCTGAATGCCGGCTATGTTCGCGATAAGATGATAAACCGGATGCGAGCCCCAGCCGTGAGCGTCCGAACGCTGGTTAAACGTCTTGTTTTCAGGGGTCTCGGGGACGGTTTTAAATCCCTTGGCAACAAAAGAATTCCAAAGCTGCAGCTCGGACATAATTTTTTCGGGAAGGTTTAATATCCTGCAGGCCTCAAAGAGATAATGCTTGTAGTATATCGAGCAGACTGCCAACCCTTTTTCTTTAAGCAAAGAGTTCTTCAGTTGTTTCAGGTGCTGCTCCGGCAACCGGCCGCTTATAATCGCCAAAATCTGCGAATGCTCTGAAAAATACTTCCCTGAATCGTCATCCTTAAAGAGTCTTCTGTCCGAGTCCCAAAACTCCGGCAGCAGCTTGCCGGCCAAATCAGCAGCGGCCTTTTCCCATCTGGCGGAGAGAAATTTGTCGCCGGCATAATCTTCAAGTTTTTTAGCCAATCCGAGAATATAAACAAAAAGCCAATTATATGTTGCGTTGACCCGGTCCTCAATACCGGGAGCAATATGAGAACATTCTTTCACACTCCACTCGTCAACCCAGTCAATGAAATTCCACGCCGCGTCATCGCCCCGAAGAAAACCATCCGAGTTCATTTTGGTTAATAAATTATCGAGCATATATCTCATAGTCGGCATAAGCGAGACAATCAAGCTGCGGTCATTGCGCCACAAGGCGTAATCGTACACCATTCCAATCCACGAAAGAGAAAACGACGGAATAACGCCTCTGACCGTCCGCGGCCAGGCTGCCATAGTAAAACCGCTCAAATCCAGTGATTCAGCAAAGATTATAAGCATCTTTCTAACCAAAGCATCGTCGGAACATGACACAAGACTGACTAATGCCTCAAGCCGACCATCTCCGGTATATGGAAGCTGCTCATAATAGGGGCAATCCACAAAATTATCGTGTGCCGAAACCTGCAATGTTCGGACGCAGATTGGAAGAATCTCGTTAACGTTATTTTGATCGCAGGTGAATTTCCCCTCCAGCTCAAATGGATAGCGTGTTTCAAGTATAGTGAATTTTTCCAGTTCTACCGGCTCCGAAGAAGCGGTAACAAAAAGCTCAATATATCGTCCGGCTCTCCAGGCCAAAGGCATCATGTCCCGCGCCTTGCCATCGAGAATGAACTCATCCCACACGCCCCGAAAATATTTACCGGCAATTTTGTCACGCTGTCCTTTACCGGGTTTCTCGGAGTCTGTAAAGGCAGCCTCTGCCCAGGTAATCCTTATTCTTGCCCCGCGTCCGCCCCTGACTTTTATTTTAGCATATCCACAGTAATAATTATCCAGACTGAAAATAATCCGCTTCTCCGTATTGGGAGAAATGACAACAGCCTCTTTATTGAGAGTGGAATTCAAACTGTTTAATTCGTCCTGATTATCGATTTCCGCCGGTATATAGCCCGAAGCATCTGCCGCTGCGGAAAGAAAAACCGCTTTGCCGGGAGCGGTTTCCAGAGAATGAAGTCTTTCAATCAGAGAGGGAACTAAGCAATGAACTGTGGAATCCTTCCTTAAAGCCCCGTTTATTCCCCTGCCAAGAATCCGCGAATCAACCCAGTCAGACGGAACGCCCTCATCGAAAAAAACGCCGCAATCCCTGACTTCATACGGCGGCACTGATATATATACCCCCAGCTTCTTTTGTATAATATTAAAAAAAGTAATTCCCTGATTTTTCCTTACTTTCCAGGGAGCAACACCGGTACCAAGCAGCGATGTATGAGCCTTATCCGGAATTAGAATAAAACCGGGAGCGATGCTCATCATATTATCAGGGGAAAGGTTTCCATGATTCCAGACGAGCGCATTAAGACAATGATTTCCTTTGCCAACGGAAATCTCATAAGACTCAAAATACCAATTTTCCGGAGACTTCATCTCGCAGCCGCGGTCGATAAAAATCCCGTCCAGCCAGAGTAGATAATGCTGGTCGGCGCTGA
>MHXU01000169.1 GCA_001824555.1 Planctomycetes bacterium GWC2_45_44 | reverse complement strand
TCGTTGCGAATCATTTTGCCGGATGCGATTTCGACAAGCTGCTGTTCTTTTTGGGCGAGTTGCTTTTGCAAATCAGCGAGCGTGCTGTATTTCAGTCGCGCCGCTGTTTCAAGGTCGCCCCTGTGCTGCGCCTGGTCAAATTCGTTTTGCGCCTGCTGGAGTTTTTCCTTCAACTGCTTGACGGAATTTATATCGGCCTTTTCTCTTTCCCATTTTTCACTTAATTTTTTGTCATCCGCTTCGAGAGCTTTAAGCTGTTTTTCAAGAATTTCGAGTCGTTTTTTGCTCGCCGCGTCTGATTCCTTCTTCAACGCCTGCCGCTCAATCTGAAGCTGCATTAGTTTTCTGCGAATGTCGTCAAGTTCCGCGGGAAGAGAATCGTTTTCAATTCGCAATTTTGACGCAGCCTCGTCAATCAGGTCAATCGCCTTATCCGGCAGCCATCTGTCGGAGATATATCTGTTTGAAAGCGTCGCCGCCGCGACAAGAGCCGAGTCGGAAATTCTTACGCCGTGGTGGGTATCGTAGCGGTTTTTCAGGCCGCGAAGAATTGCGATTGTTTCCTCGACAGTTGGCGGGTCAACAAGCACGGGCTGGAATCGACGTTCCAGAGCGGCATCTTTTTCGATGTGCTTTCGATATTCGTCGATTGTCGTCGCGCCGATGCAGCGTAATTCTCCGCGCGCAAGCGAGGGTTTTAATAAATTGCCCGCATCGACTGACCCTTCCGCTTTGCCTGCGCCGACAATTGTGTGCAGCTCATCAATGAACAAAATAATTCCGCCATCGGAGGCGATGACCTCTTTTAGAACGGCTTTGAATCTGTCCTCAAACTCGCCGCGGAATTTTGTGCCTGCAATCAGCGCGCCCATATCCAACGCGATGACTTTTTTGTTTTTCAGGCCTGTCGGAACATCGCCTGCGACAATACGCTGCGCAAGACCTTCGACGATTGCCGTTTTGCCGACACCCGGCTCGCCAATAAGAACGGGATTATTTTTTGTACGCCTGTTCAAAACCTGCATACATCGCCGAATCTCATCGTCTCTGCCGATGACAGGGTCGAGTTTGCCGGTGCGGGCAAGCTCAATAAGGTCTATGCCGTATCGTTCGAGAGCTTTGTATTTGCCTTCGGGATTGGAATCGGTAACTTTTGAGTCGCCGCGAATTTGTTTTAACGCCTTTTCAATCTGTTCGGGAGTAATGGAATTTACGCCGAGAATTTCCTTTGCTGCGCTTGCCACGCCGGCAAGAGAAATAAAAATATGCTCGACGCTTAAATAATCGTCGCCCATTTTATCGGCGCGATTTTGCGCATCGAGGACAATCTGATTCAGTTCGGGCGAGGGCATAATCATTCCGCCGACATTTCCGGTCGCCAGCCGAGCGATTTCACCGGCGGTCATTTCCTTTACTCTGCGGACATTCGAGCCGATAGTTTTGAGAATCATAATTACAATGCCGTCGTCGTCGCCGAGAATAGCATCTAATAAATGCAGCGGCGAAAGAACGGTATTCGACTTTGCCATCGCAATCTGTTGAGCGGTAGCCAATGCTTCCTGCGCTTTTAATGTAAATTTGTCAAACTGCATAGCGTTTCCCTTTCTTTATTGCTGTTCCTCTAAAAAGCAAAGAATGTGCCGAAAATCACACAAAACACAACTCTTTAAATGACAAGATATTACAAAATAATATACAAAAAGCTAATATGCCAGATTGGCAGGTGTCGCTTAAAAAACGAGACTCAAAAACAAAAGCAGCGTACCAATAACTATGCCCGCAAAAGTTATTTGTGAAAGCCTGTCGTATCGAGCGAGCGGCTGGTGGGACTCCTCAAACTCCCAGTAAATTTCATCGAGTTCGCTATCCTGTTTCGGTCGGAGTTTGATTTTGACATAGAGAAACGCGACTGCTGATGCCGTAAGAATCAAACCGCCGATGAGCAGGATTATTATTTTCATTTTATCTGCGATTTTTTAGTTTCAAGAAATTGAAAAATCGTTTTCGGAATATCTGTATTATCCATATATCTGCCGCGAACAGGAGCGTTGTTTTTTGCGCATTTGACAAATGATTTTGCTCCAGCTCCTTTGGCTAAGAAACCAACAAGCGAATTTGTATGACCGCTGGAGTGCCATTCCATTGCGGGCATTTTTTTGCCAGAAGCCGCAACTGTCAAATATCCTGTCTCGTGGTCAGCGGTGATTATGACTAAGGTTTTTTCCCATGAACTTTTCGTTTCGACCCATTTTACAACGGCCTTGACGGCATTTTCAAAATCGACCATTTCCTCAATCATTCTCGAACTGTTGTTTTTGTGTGAAGCCCAGTCAACTGCCCCGCCTTCAATCATTACAAAAAATCCGTCGGCCTCATCGTCGAGAACATTCAAAGCTGCTCTGCTCATCTCGGCAAGGGTCGGCACATTTTTGTTCAGCGGTACATCGAACGGTATATTAGATTCTCCGCTGCGATTGACCTGCAATGTCTCAAAAACCTGCGCAATGCCGATAACTCTTCGCGGCGTTCGGCCTTCGGCAAGATTGAGAAAATCCTGCCGCGTCTGAATTAAAGAACCGGCAGCGATTTTCTGCCACAGTTCAGAACTGATATACTTAAAATTGCCCTCGTCAATTTTTTTGCCGTTGTTGTCGTAATATGGATTTCCGCCGCCGAAAATTACTTCCAAATCACCTTGAGTAATCATTTCATCGGCAATCTGCAAATAACTGCCTCTGGAGTCCTGATGAGCGACAAAACCTGCGGGCGTTGCGTGGCTGAACGGCACGCTTGTTACAACGCCGGTCGCCATACCAAGTCTTTCGCATTTTTCGATTACGTTTTCGAGCCTGTTTTTATTTACACCAACTCCGAGCGAACCATTTTTAGTTTTTACGCCTGTCGCAAGAGCCGTTGCCGCCGCTGCGCTGTCGGTGCAGCCGTCTTTTACATAATCAAAATCATTTCGGGCTTTTTCAGGGTCGTAAGAACCGCCCGCCGGATATGTGCTGACTGCTAATTTAACGGGAAATTTTTCATAGACCTGCTGACCAGCCTTGCCATATTCGTAATAATCTGCCGCGGCGATGTGATTAAACCCGCACCCGTCAATAATCATAAAAATAACATTCTGCGGAACATCACCGGCAAAAACAAAAGATTGGAAAATAAAAATTAAACTAACAACTGCTTTTCTCATCTTCTTCGCTTTTTTCTGTCCTTGTGTTTTCTGTTGTCTTTTCGGCTGTGGCCTTTTTGTTTGACGAATTTTTTCTTTTCGCCGGCTGAATTTTCCTGTTTTGTCTGGCCGGGCAGCGGCGCAACATTTAACTGCCGACCGGCTATATTAACCGACACAATCCGCACGGTTAGAGGCATACCGATATGATAAATTTTGCCGGTTCTTGCGCCATGAACGCATTGAGCCGCGTGGTCAAAAATAAATCTGTCGCCCGTCAGCATATCGAGCGGAATAAGCCCCTCAATGCCGAACTTCAAACACTGAACGAAAATTCCAAAATTCGTAAGTCCGCTTATAACCGTGTCAATAGCCTCGCCGATGCGTTCCTGGAAAAGTACCAGCATCAAAACTGTTTTGAGGTCGTTCTCGGCTTCATCGGCTCTGCGGTCGGTCAAACTCAAATGCTTACCAATTTCCACAAGCTCGGTTTGGTCGGGTGTGCCGCCGACGACATATTTCCCGGCAAGATGCAAATCTAAAAGTCTGTGAATCATCAAATCCGCGTATCTGCGAATCGGCGAAGTAAAATGCGTATAATGCCGGGAAGCAAGCGCGAAATGCCCAATGCTCAATGGCGAATACTCCGCCCGCGCAAGCGACCGCAAAACATAAGTATTAACCGCAAACGCCGCAGGCTTGCCTTTCGCTGTGTTAATGACATTTTGCAAATCGAAAATATCAGGCGACCTGGGCATATGAAAGCCGAGCATTTTGAGAGTTTTAGCTAAAGCCTTAAAACTCAACGAATCAGGGTCGGGGTGAATTCTTCTAATAAACGGAATATTGGCCGTATCCAAAAGCCCCGCGACCGCATCGTTAGCCTCAACCATAAACATTTCGATTATCGTATGCGGATAACTGTTATCCGCCGGATGCGCGTCAACAACCCTGCCCGATTTATCAAAATCAAGCTCAATCTCCTGCATATCCAAATGAAGCATACCAGCCGCTCGCCGCCGAAGCTCTATCTTTTTTGCAAGAGCGTTCATATCTTTTAACAACGAAATAATTTCATTGGGTTTCTCTGTTTTTTTACCGTTAAAAATGCCGTCAGCTTCGGTATAAGTAAGCCTTGCGGTCGAGCGGATGATGGTGTTCGCGAATTGGGTTTTGAGTATTTCCCCCGAATCGCCGTAAGTAATGAACGCCGATTTTGCAAACCTCGGCTGATTCGACTGAAGACTGCAAACGCCGTTGCTCAAAACCTCCGGCAGCATCGGAATAACGCGTCCAGGCAGATAAACACTGTTGCCGCGCTCTTTCGCTTCGATGTCGAGCGGGCTGCCTTCCTTCACGAAATACGAAACATCGGCAATATGAACGCCGAGCGTAACCGTGCCATCGGGATTTTTGTCGATGCTTATCGCGTCGTCAAAATCTTTCGCGTCCTGCGGGTCGATTGTGAGTATTGTCTTTTCGGTAATGTCGAGACGCTCTTGAGCTGTTTCGGGTTTAAAATTTCTCGCCGCTTCCGCCGCAAATTGCTGACAGGCGCTATTAAATTCGCCCGGCAGAGAAAATCGCCTGACAACCGAATCAATTTCAGCTTTGTATGTTCCGCTTTTGCCGAGCAGGTCGGTAATTACGCCTCTGGCCAAAGCTTTCGACGTGGGATATGTGATAATCTCGACGACTGCCTTGTCGCCGACTTGTGCGTTTTTTGCGCCGACATCGTCAAGCTCGACCGGCTCGGTGAATTTGCCGTCCGGCAGCAGATACCAGCCGTCGCCCCTTTTTGTTATCGTGCCGACAAAATGATTATTGCAGTGCTGCGTGATTTCGACGATTCTGCCGCTGGCTCTGCCGTCGCGCGAGCGTTTATCAGCTTTTTCCACCACCGCCGCAACGGTATCGCCCGACATCGCGTTAGCCGTGTACTTGGCGGGAATAAATAAATCGCCGTGAGCGTTCGGGTCGTTGGGCGTAACAAAGCCAAAACCTTTTGTCGTTGCTCTGAATATCCCGTAAATTTTACCTGAAGCCGCCGGCAGCGAAACAAAACTTTTCGAGCCAATAATTACCTGACCATCAGCACAAAGCTGCTCAAAAGCCTTTTTAAAGTCGTCCATCTCATCGGAATTTACGCCGAGAGATTTAGCCAGCGCGTTCGATTTCACAGGCGTGTAATCGCGATGACGAAGATGAACCAGAATTTTCTTTTTTAATACATCCATAAAAAAAGCGACAGGCGCATTATAACCGCGCTGTCGCTGTTGAACACGTTAAATTCTCGTTAGAATTAGCCCTTGAGCTTGGCAAGTCTTTTTGCCATACGCGATTTAACCCTGGCAGCCTTGTTCTTGTGCATCGTGCCGGTCGCGGCAATCTTGTCAACCTTCTTAACTAACTTTGCGTACTGCTCGGCAGCGGCCTTTTTATCCGTGCCTTTTACGACAGCGTCAAAGTCCTTCAACTGGGTCTTGATAACGCTCTTGCGTGCGCGGTTAATAACTTTCTTTTTCGCGTTCTGTCTTACTCTTTTTTTGGCTGATAACGAATGTGCCATCTTTACTCCTAATATCGGTTTCTTTTATAGTTATTTCTTACTTTTCACTTCTTATTTCTAACTTGCTATTGCACGCCTGTTCGCAGACGGTCAATACGAGCTTTTACATCTTTATACCCAAAATCGAGCTGGGCGAGCTTGCGATACAAATCCAGAGCCTTTTCAGCGGTACCCTGCTGCTGCTCATACGCCCGCGCCAGATTATACATTAAATCCTTGGCCGTGTCATCGTCTTTTATTTCATATTCGTCAATCGCGTGAACGAACGTGTCTATCGCGTCGTTAAACCACCCCTTCATAAAGAAGCACAGGCCGATTTTGTTCATCGCCTGAATCTTATTGCGAGGCTCCTTGCGCGCATCCTGCAAAAAAGGAATCGCCTGGTCGAATTTCTGATTTCGCATCAGCCGAACGCCGTATTCATACCGCATTCGCAGGTCGGTTGGGTAATTTTCCATACAAAGCCGATAATGCTCAAGTTCCGCGACAAGCAGGCGTTTGGTGGCATCATTCATCACGGCTCGGGCTTTTTCATTGTTCGGATGCTTTTCGAGAGCAACCTTCGCCCTGCGAACGTGCCTCCGAAGAGTTTTAAGCTCAATTTCGCCCGCTTTTCGCTTAAACGTAAAATCCTTAGCTCGCAAAAACGCCGCATCGAGCAACTTTACCGCTTCGCTTTCAGCCTCCTCGGTTTGCAGCTCCGCAAGGGCATCGGCCAGCTTATTCGTATTCGCCGCTGATTTATCAGCCTCGTACAACTGGCGGGCATCGGCTATTGCCTGCTGGCGAAAGTCATCTGTTTTTACAACCGCCTGCTGGGACTGAAGTTTTTCCTGCGCTTCCCTGTTATTTATAGACTGCCGAAAATCGCCTTCTTCGCCGTATTTGCCCTTCTGCATCGTTAAATTCGCAGCCAGATTTTTCAATTCATCGGACAGAGCCGCATCGTCAGGCTTCAATCGGCAGGCAAACTGGCAGGCGTTAACTGCCTTCGAGTACTCCTCAATCGCCGAATACGATTCCTTCAAAAGCAAAAACGACTGCAGCGAAGGCTTGTCAGCGCCCCTGTTCGCCTCAAAAATCAAATCGCCAATCCAGTTGGCGGTCTTTCTAAAATTGCCCGCGACAGCAGCCTTGAGCATCTGCTCGGCATAACTCAAATTATCAGGGTCTCTGGCAAGCAAAAACTCCGCGTTGAACATATTTTCCATCGCGTTTTTGCCCCTGCCGTGCTTGACCTTGTCGAGCATACCGGGTTTTTTGCCGCCCTTGCCCTGCCGAATTAAAGCGTTTCGGCGTAATGGTTTATGACCTTCTTCAACGGCGTCCGGCGCACGTTTAAGCCCTTCGATATACATATCAATCGCATAATCGAAGTTGTCAGTGGAAGCGACCTCCTCGGCACGTTTAAAAAACGACATTGCCTTAGTCAAATCGCCTGTATTATTGCTTTGTACAGCCTCGCCAGCCATAAATAAGTATAAAAACTCCATTATCGGGTATCATAAACGGGTTATGGTAAAAGAATTTATGCGTTTTGTCAATTAAATTAGGATTAGGAATCAGAGCCGCAAGGGTATTGTTTAGCCCCCGCACCTGTGGCGGGGGTCGGTTAGCCCTGCCACCTGTCCTGAGCCTGTCGAATGGATCACTATGGCAGGGTTCGCGTCATTGCGAGGCCGCTTCGGCCGCAGCAATCTTTTTAAAATCTCATCGGCCGTCGTTTAGCCCCGTCATCTTGTATGACGGGGTTCGTTGTCATTGCGAACAGGCCGCAGACCAACGCGGCAATCCGACGAAGTCGCCCTGAGCGAAGTCGAACGGGTCTGTTTCAAATCTGAACTTTCAAATTCCCTTCACACGTTCCCACCCTTCACACTTTTCTCACTTTCCAACTTTTCGCACTTTTTCGTCATTCCCGCGCAGGCGGGAATCCAGCGTATCTAACCGCCGATTGTTACTGCCCTGAAAGGGCGTGATAATCAATAACAGGGTTGGTCGTCTGCGGTTGTATTGCGAAGCCGCAACCCGCTGTCATCTCGACCGAAGCGAAGCGCAGTGGAGAGATCTTTTTAAAATTCATCGCCGTAAGCGATTCCTCAATTCAAAACTAAAAATTAAAAACTTAAAACTATTCCCGTTCCCACCCTTCACACTTTCCCACTTTTCGCACTTTTTCGTCATTGCGAGGCCGCTTCGGCCGCGGCAATCTCATCCGGTAGAGACGCGGCGTGCGTCTCCGTCATTCCCGCGCAGGCGGAAATCCATTTTTTCAAATCTCAATTCTGCTATTTCAAATTATTTAGACGCAGATTTACTTTGTAAATGGCCGTAAACTGCTCCAACCTCTGTTGTTGACTTTATTATGCTTACCTACAGGTTCAGTTTGACGAATTTCCCCAAAACTAATTTTGAAAACATTGCCACAGCACTGAGCTTTATAATTTTCTATTATCATTAGTTCTTCACAATAAGGGCATTTTACTTCTGCATTTGGCCAATATGGATGTTTCAATCTGATATTCCTATTTGTATCATCATATAGGTACCATCGCTTCTCTGGAAATTGATTTATCATTTTTCACTTTAAATATTTGGTCAGGCGTAAAATTAAATCCTACAATCCAGTTGGTGCTATTATTACTTTTACAATCAAGCTACCTTCTATACGATTAAGATCATTCTCGATACCTTTCGGATTAGGAATTTTCTCTTCTGGGTCGTATACAAAACATATAAGCGTTTTGCAATCAGGATGAGCTTGGTATTTTTGGATGTCGATAATTAACTGTTCACCAATTTCTTTAGATCCAAGTCCCTTTCTTGTTTTTTTGGTTTCAATTACAATTTGTTCTTTCTTAAGGAGAAAATCCATTCTGCTTGAACTTCCAGCATAGCTTGGTGTCCATTCTTCCGGTCTGATGTCATCAAAATACAAGGTTAATAATCCATGCAACAAATTCTGAACATCATACTCATCCTCAATTTCAATAGTAGAACGATTATTGTGCCGTCCCTGTAATTGTCGTGCTACACGGTGAAATCTTTTGCATAGATTTTCAATTATTGCTATAGCATTAAGCGGGGATTGGTTATCTTCGCCGATACCATATTTTGTAATTTCATTTATCATTGATTTAAGAATTGCACGTGTATTATCTAATCCGTCATCAAAGGCTTTCTGGTATTCAGAATCTGGAATAGATGAACTATATCTCCCTAAATTATAGTTTATATTATTGAAATCATTTAAGTGTTGCCGATCTTTCCCAAAGATATGTTCTATTGCTATTTGGGTATCACGACGCCACCTGGTAAATTCTGGAGAAAATCTCTTATTATGTTTTAATGGCTCAATTGAACTTATTTGCTGTTGCAATTCTTTAATGGCTTGTTGTTTGTTTATCATTTTTAGTTTTTCATTTTCGTGCTTATGTTTTTTTCTCTGCGCCTCTGTAGTGAATCACAACCTGTGTCTGCAATCCAAAAACTGACAATGATTATCTATTTTACTCCCCTTTTTGTCAACCCCGCATAAAAAAAATCCTGTTATCCTGTCTAAAAAAATTAAAATCTCATCGGTCGTCAGGCCGATTCCTGTATACTGAATACTGGCTATTGATATTTCCCGAATTGTTTAATCCTGAATAAAACCTACAAAAAACCACATCAAAACCCATCAAAATCCGTGAAAATCAGCGTAATCCGCGGTTAAAATCGTTAAAAACCATCAAAAAATTGCAAAAACTTTCAATTTTTTGCAAAAAACTTGCGCCTCTTTAATATCCAGAATCGGTTTTTGTGCCTATAAACCAAGTTTTTCCGCAAAATCACCCTAAAAAAAATGGAAAATTTGCGCAAGTTTTTTAATTTTTTTACTTTTTTTACTCACACCGTATTATTCTGGTTTTTTTAATTCCTATTCGTATAATAGCCGCATTGTTTATCAGGGAAGTTAACGATGAATGACGAGAAACGTATTCCACTAACCAAAAAGCAAATCAAACAGCTTGAAAACCAGAATTGCACCTGTGCCGACTGGCAAAACGTACTTGTCGCCGCCGATTTCAAACCCGAAACAATCAAAAACACCACATTCTCCGGCAAAATTAAACTCGGCAAATTCGACAAGCTGGTACATTTCTACGGCGGCGTAACAAAACCAGCAGGCATTTACAACGCTTACCTGCACAACTGCGCAATCGGCGACAACGTCTATATCGCAAATGTCGCAAACCACATCGCAAACTACGTCATCGAAAACGACTGCGTAATCGACCATATCGACCTGCTCGCCGTCGAGGGCACATCAACCTTCGGCAACGGCGTTAAAGCGGTCGTCATCAACGAAGCAGGCGGAAGAGAAATCCCAATCTTTGACGGCCTGACCGCGCAAATCGCCTATATTATGGCAGTTTATAGACATAAAACCACTGTCCTCGAAAAATTGCAAAAACTCATCGCTCAATATACCGAATCCGTCAAATCCGAAATCGGCACAATCGGTGCCGGCGCACAATTAACAAACTGCGGAACAATTAAAAACGTCAAAATCGGTCCAGCCGCCATAATCGGCAACGTCAAACGCCTCGAAAACGGAACTATAAAAAGCTGCCCAGCCGACCCAACCGAAGTCGGAGCGAGCGTAATCGCCAAAGACTTCATCATTGCCGAGGGCGCAAAAATCAGCGAAGGCTCAATCGTCTCCGATTGTTTCATCGGCCAGTCAACGCAACTGACAAAACAATTTTCCGCCGAGAATTCCGTATTCTTCGCGAACTGCGGATTTCACCACGGCGAAGCCTGCTCAATCTTCGCAGGCCCATACACCGTAACACACCACAAATCAACCCTGCTCATCGCAGGCATATTCAGCTTCTTCAACGCAGGCAGCGGCTCGAACCAGAGCAATCATATGTATAAAATCGGCAGTATGCATCAGGGCGTACTCGAACGCGGCACAAAAACAACTTCCGATTCATATATAATGTACCCCGCTCGAATCGGCGCGTTTTCCGTCGTAATGGGCAGGCATTACGCGCATCCGGACACTTCCGACATTCCATTTTCATATCTGTCCGAAGAAAACGGCAAAAGCGTCATCGTGCCGGGCGTTAATCTTCGCACGGTCGGCACCGTCCGCGATGGCGAAAAATGGCCTAAACGCGACAAACGCAAATCGCCCGTAAAAACAGACTTGATTATTTTCGACGTTTTAAGCCCATACACCGTCCAGAAAATTATCAAGGGACTCGATTTACTGCTCAATCTCCAGCCGACCCAGATGAACACCTCAAAGGATGTCGTCTGCAACAATCTGCACTTCAACGCCTCGGCTTTGAGCAAGGGAATTGAATATTACACAATCGCCATAAAAAAATTCCTCGGCGACTGCCTCATCGAAAAACTAAAAACCTCGAAATCAAATTCCGCCTCTGACATCCTGCAGATGATTGAATCGGCAAATGACCTCGGCACAGGCAAATGGTTAGACATCGCAGGCCTTCTCGTGCCGGAAGAATGTATAAACAGCCTTCTCGACGATATTGAAAACGATAATTTGCGCACCCTGCAAAGCATCACGGAAAAATTAAAACATTTCTACGACAATTACGGCGAATATCGCTGGTCGTGGTCAGCGAGAAAACTCCACGGCATAATTAAAAATCTCCCGCAAACATCCGACAGGGAAAAATTACTGAAAATCATCAGCAACTGGTCAAATAGCTCCGAAACGCTCAACAATCTGATTCTTGCCGATGCCCGAAAGGAATTTACAGAGATAACGCAGACCGGCTTCGGCATTGACGGCGACCAAAAAGTAAAAGCCGCCGATTTCCAGGCCGTCAGAGGGACTTACGACGGCAACAGCTTCGTGAAAGAGCTTACGCAGCGAAACGAAATAATCAAAAAAACAACGGAAGAGATGACAAATAAAATAAACTCTCTCCATTGATGTCTCGACTTGCGTCCACAGGCATTATTTTGTTTGCTGGCGAAGAGCGCCAATGACGGCAGAGCCGAACCGACGAGCGGAATCCGGATTGGCCGCGGTAATGATGTTGCCGTCAACCTCAACATCAGAGTTCTTCCAAATCGCGCCTGCTGTAATAAGCCTTTTATGCTCCGATGGGAAACTGGCAACGGTTTTCCCTTTAACAACATCTGCCATAGCGAAAATCCCAGGAGCGTTATCAATGGCAGCGATGATTTTTTTCTTTTCATTCGCGGCGCGGACAAGCTTCAAAATTGTCTGACTCGAAACATACTCCCTTACGCCCGGCCCGCCGACAAATATAAACGCATCGTAATCGTCAACGCTGATGTCCTTAATCAGCACGTTGGGTTTAACAATGTCTCTTCTGTTTTGACTTTTCATTTCTTCTATCGTCATAGCGGCAATGTCAGGGATAATGCCGACCAGTTGGAGAGTTTCCTGAACGCCGAAAAATTCCATATCGCTGAAATACATCGCAGGAACAATGACAACAACTCTCATCGCGTCCAAACCTGCGGGGGCAGGTGCGCCGCGGCCTGCCTGCGGAGCGGCGGCAAGCGGTTCAAGAGCGGGTTTTTGCGCAGGAGTTCCGAGACAAATCAGGTAGAGCGGTTCGTACTCTTCGGTAAAATTACATATTCGAGCGACTGATTTTGAGTCGAAACTGCCGATGGGAACGGAGCCGAGGCCTTCGGCGACAGCCTGAAGATGAAGGTTCTGGGCTATGTGGCCGGCTTCGAGAGTAATGAAACGTTCGCCTTTGCCGCGATATTTGGCTTCGATTTTTCTGGCAGAGCCGGAAATAATAATAGTACAGGGAGCTTTCTGAACAACCTGCTGCCTGAAAGACGCAACAAAAAGCATCGGTCTGATGTCTGTGGATAGTTTTTTAATCAAAGTATGCGCGGCAGGGTCGTACAGGTATAAGCCATCGGGCATAACGGCGTGTACCTGCATCGGATATATTGCACCGGCCGAGGGAACAGCGCGAAGTTTTTTTTCTTTGTCGGTGATTCCCTGGGCGGCGAAACATAACTGGCTAAGCTGATTTATTTTCACCTGCTCATCGGTAAATTCACGAACGCTTCTGCGAGCGGCTATAAGCTGTTCGAGCGAATATGAGCCGTTGAGTTTTGGTTCTGGCAGTCTGATTATTTCATCGGCGGCAAAAACATACGCGCCGCACAAACAAATCACTGCGAAAATTATGTTCTTTTTCATATTGTACCCTTTCAGAAATCAGTCTTCATCTTTTTCGACCGGGGTAATTTCGCCGGTTTTTTTGTGTATGTAAATAAGATGCAAATTGCGAACGTAAATTAAAATATTAAGCACAAAGCCCATAACAATAATCGGCTCCTGTCTGTGAATACTGTAAATAAGCATTATGATGCTGCCGACAAGAGAGAGATACCAGAATGAAACCGGAACGTGCGATTGTTTTTTTAGCTCGCTGGCAAGCCACTGGATAACAAACCTTCCGCCAAATGTGAACTGGCCGGCCAGACCTACTACTGTCCATATAACCGGCTCGGACGTAAATTCCTTTACTAATGAATCAAACATACGACAACTCCTGAAAAACAATTTTCACTCGTCTATGATACCCAATTGTGGTATAAAAACAATACTTAATGAAAGATAAGATTATGCAAATGAGCAGGGAACGAAAACTGTTCAGCGTTGTGCTGGCGATATACTGGATTGGGATATTTGTGGTAACGCACATTCCCGTGCCGAGATGGACGCGAAATATGGGAATGAGCGACAAAACTATGCACTTTGTGGCGTATATGCTGTTCGGTTTTCTGCTGTGGTTTGCCGTCAGCTTTGAAGAAAAGGCGAACTGGCGAAAGCTCAAACCGTGGCTGATACTAATAATACTTCTGCTCTATGGCGTTGTCGATGAGATTTTGCAGCGGTTTGTCCATCGCGGAATGGATGGGTTGGATTTTGCGGCTAATGTAGTCGGGGGTGCAGTGGCGATGCTGACGGTTACGCTTCTTCCCGGCAGGCGGGCGATCATTGTGCCGGCGGTGGTTTGTCCCGCTCTGATTCCGGGGCTTGTGCGAGCGGGCTTTATCGCGCGGGGCACATTTTTTGAATTCGCGGTTTATTTTGTCTGTTTTATTGTGGCCGGTTTAATACTTGGTCTGACGCTGAAAAATAAAATTGTCGGTCTGCTTGTCGCAGCGGCTGATGTGGCGGCTTTGAAAATATACGCTGCGCTTACGGATAAGGTTATGGGAAAAGAGGCGATGCTGACGGCTTTTATCGCGATAGTAATTACATTCGGCGTGTTATTTTATGTTGAGCGTGTAAAGCGGGTCGCCGAGCAGGATAAGCTGCCATGAGTTGAACGGGTTTGTTCTGTAAAACGCCTCGACGAGTGTTTTGCCGTCGAGCAGTTCTGCGAAAAATTTATCCGGCTCTGGAAACGAATGCAGATAAGGCTCGTCAACAGGTCCGAGCGTAGCGGTTATGCCGTGAGCGAGCAAGGCAGGACACCAGTTTGAACTTGAGGCATTGCGGAGATTTTGTGCTTCAAAACTGGCAATGTGGAATCCCACCGCTCCGGGGACAAACTCAAAGGCATCGATATATTTTTTCACGCTGTACCAGCCGCAGTATAGAGCGGTTTTCTTGCAATAGCCGATGGGGAAAAGAGAGCCGTTGCTGTCAACTATCACTTTCAGTTTTGTCCTATGGCCAAGCATTTCGGCAAGATTATTCAGGCAGCGGTCGTAATACTCATAAGAGTATAGTACGGGCTTGTCGGAGATTTTCGGGTAGCGCCTGTCGATATAAGCGTTTCCGGCAAGGCCGTTTTTCTCGGCGGATATTGCTTTGTCAATCAAACCTTTTGAAATTTCCAGCGACGGCGAATCCAACCGGCAAACCATAATGGTTTTTGCAGGCATCCAGGACGGCAGATTCTGCAATTCATTTTTCTGCCAGCGGTATAAATCATAATCGCCGCAGAGAACCATCGAAAGCTCGCTGTCAACAGAAGCGGAAGTCTCTATGCCTTTGCATTTGTCGATTTCGGCCTTGAGAGTCGCGATGACATTGGCGAGGATGCCTATACGATTCGAGAGTTCGGATAATTGGGCAAGCTGTTTAGCTCGCTCGTCTGCGTTATCAAGGTACTGGATTCTTTTCTCGGCCTGTTTTGCCCTGTCGGGAAGACTTTTCAGAATGTCTTCAAATTTCTCTGCCGGAGGCGGATTTGGGTCTGCCATCTCCGCTCTGCCGAGTTTGCCGAGACGCTGGAGGGCGATTTTAAATTCCCTGTTTTTCGCGTCAAACGTCTCTGTAAGTTTTGGAAGAATCTGCTCGGAGTTTTTTATCGCTCCTGCCGAGGCGACTTTGAGCGGAACGCCATACATCGTTAAAAGGCATTTTATCTGGTCTGGAGGCCTCTTTTGTGTAAGTTCGTTTCTGACGGCGGCGGCAAGAATATCATTGTACTGCTGCCGGCTAATCTGTTCTGACAGGCCTGCGCCAAGTGAAATTTTTAAGATGTTTTCAACCGGAACGGCTCTTGCTTTGCAATAATACTCGGCCAACTCGATGGATTCGTTCACATCTGAATTGGCAATGAGCAGAATCTGCGCCGGCTCAAGACCAAAAACCGCTGAATAAAAAAATAATATAAAAAATAAAAAATGTTTTTTAATCTTTTTGTCCTCTGGTTTTTTCGTTCCGGGAGTAATTTTTTTCATATATATTCGCACTGCCCAAAACCAGCCCTATTGTCATAAAAATAATTTTTAAATCAAATAAAAATGACGCTTTTTTTACATATTCAACATCGAAGGCAAGTTTGGCTTCTATTGTAAGTTCGCCCCGACCGTTGATTTGGGCAAGTCCTGTTAAACCAGGCTTTACTAACAGCCGTTTTTTTTGTTCATCATTCCATTCTGCGATTTGCTCGACATACAGCGGGCGAGGGCCGACAAGGCTCATATTGCCTTTTAGTACGTTGAAAAGCTGCGGAAGTTCGTCGAGAGATGTTTTTCGCAGAAAAATTCCGATTTTTGTCAACCGCGGGTCGTCTCCCGATTTTGGGCTTGCGCCGAATGGGTTCACGTTCGGCTTCATTGTGCGGAATTTATAAAAGGTGAAAGGTTTGCCGTTTTTGCCTGCACGGGTTTGTTTAAAAATCGCCTTTCCGTCCCTATTCAATCTTATCATAATGATAATTATTAAATAGACCGGCAGCAGCAAAATTATCAGTTTAAGAGAAACGCAAATATCGAACAGTCTTTTAAAAAATTTATAGGCCATCAATCTGTCTCAATAAATCCGGCAGTTTTGAAATCGAATCAATTTCGTAATTGGCCGCGGCGTGGGCGTTGGCGGCTTTGCCGAAATGGATTCTGTTCTCTCGAATTATTCTTATTGTTTTAATGCCCATTTTGTTCGGGGCTGAAAAATCTCTTTCGAGATTGTCGCCGACATAGACGCATTGCGGCGGCGGAATTTTCAGAACGGCAATCAGTTTTTCAAAGCCCACGGGCGAGGGCTTCCAATTTTCTCTGCCAAGTTCTTCGGTATATATAATGCAGTCAAAAAACCTTTCTATATCAAGCGATTTTAGTTTCAGCCGCTGGGCAGGGAGATAGCCATCGGTTATGAGACCTAATTTATAACGCTGCTTTAAATCTTCCAGAACCGCCCTGCTGTCGGCGGGCAGATTTATATCCGGGGTATGTTCGCGAAAAATTTTTACTAATTTTTCGATATAGCCCTCTTTAAAAATAATGCCCATTTCGGCGGCAGCGGCATCGAAGGTATTTTGGCGATTTCCGCTGTCGAAGATGCCACGCAAAGTATGGAAAATCTCTCCAACAGGCAGCCTGAAATCGGCTGCTATACGACCGGCGACCGCGGCAAACCCGCTGCCATAGTAGTCCCGCTCATCATAAAGCGTGTCGTCCATATCAAAGGCAATGCATTTTATCACGTTAAAAAACCCTCTTAAATAGCCGAAAATATCATATCAGCAATTATTATGGACAGCAGTCCTATAATAATATAAAATCTGGTAAGTTTATTCTGTATAGGAAATTATGGTAAAGCATAAAGACGGTGATTGCAAGAATTTTAATGTGCTGTTCACCTGCATCGGCAGGCGGGTCGGCCTGCTGAATAGTTTCAGGCAAGCAGCGAAAAAATTGGGGCTGAACTGCGAATTTTTTGGCGCGGAAATGACCGAGTTGAGTTCCGCACTGCAACTGTGCGATAAAAAATTTATCGTTAATTCCGTCGGGCATAACAAATATATCAAACAGCTATTAGACATTGTAAAACAAAACAATGTAAAACTCATTGTGCCGACGGTTGACCTTGATTTGAAAACTCTTGCTAAAAATAAGGAAAAATTTTCCGCCGCGGGCTGTATGGTATTAGTTTCAGATTATGAAGTTGTGGATATATGTCAGGACAAACGAAAAACTTTTAAGTTTCTCGCGAAAAACGGATTTGACACGCCAAAAACTTTCACGCCAAGACAGGCTTTAAGTAAAAAAATTAAATATCCCTGTTTTTTGAAGCCGTGGGACGGCTACGCCAGCAGAGGAACGGCAACGGCAAAAAATCGCAGCGAACTTTTGTTTTATTCAAAGCAAGTGCCGAACTGCATCGTGCAGGAATTTATAAAAGGTCAGGAATTCACCTGCGATGTGTTTGTCGGTTTTGACGGCGAAGTAAAATGCGTTGTGCCAAGGAAACGAATCGAGACGCGAGCCGGCGAAGTGAGCAAGAGCGAAACGAGCAAAAATTCAATGGTTATGCGTCAAACGTCAAAATTGATTGGAAAACTCGGCGCAGGACCAGGCGTAATTACTGTCCAGCTGATTTTAACCAAAGATAAGCAATTAAAATTTATAGAAATTAATCCCCGATTCGGAGGAGGAGCGCCTTTGAGCATCAGAGCAGGGGCGGATTTCCCAAAATGGATTTTGCAGCAAATGGCTGGAAAAAAACTAAAGATTAAATTTGACGGCTTTGAAGATAAATTGCGGATGTTGAGATACGATGCCGAGGTTTGGATTAAAAAATCGTTATAAGGAAATCTGAAATGATATTTGGACATTTTGTCGGACCCAATAGACCTTTAAGCTGGACGTTTCAATTCTGGCCGGTGCTGGTCATCTCGTTTGTTTTCGGGATGCTGGCAACGTGGTTCTGCAAAAAAATCGCCATCAAATACGGAATCGTTGACAAGCCCAATGCTACGGTCAAAACCCATAAAGAACCGATAGCATATCTCGGCGGAGTGGGCATTTTCATCGGCCTTGCTGCGGGTGTTTTGGCAGGCGCCTGGTGTTTTAATAAAGATGTCGGAATGTTCAGATGGCTTACGGGGATTTTGACCGGCTCTGCGATAGCGTGTTTTGTGGGGCTGGTGGACGATGTTTATGACTTGAGACCATCGCACAAAATCATTGGACAGATGATCGCGTCCATATCGCTGATTGCCGCGGGCGTAATGCCTATGCTCAATCCTTTTTTAAGCCCGTTTGGATTGTCTATACCGGCTTCTGTCGAATGGGCGATCGGCGTACCGATTGTAATTTTCACGGTTTTGGGCGCAACAAATTCGCTGAATCTTATTGACGGACTCGATGGATTATGCGGCGGCGTTACCGCAATCATTACAGTTGCGATGCTCGTGCTGTCCGTTCATCTGGCTACATGGGGTGCAAGCGAAATTCGCGACCCCGTGCGAATGATAGTTTGCCTGGCATTGGTAGGCGGAGTATGCGGATTTTTGCCATACAACAAAAACCCCGCGAAAATTTTTATGGGTGATGCGGGAAGTATGCTGCTGGGGTTTTCCGTGGCTGCTTTGATGATTCTTTTTGCCAGACGCAGCCCGCGATGGTGGATGGCATCAATTATTGTATTCGGTTTTCCCATTCTCGATACGGCTGTTGCGCTTGCCAGAAGGTGGCTGAACAAAAGACCGCTGTTTGTTTCTGACCGCGGGCATATATACGACCAAATGATTGACAGGGGACTATCTCTAAAAAAAACTGTCAGGCTCTGCTACTTCTTCTCCGGGCTGTACGCGCTATTGGGCATAATTATCAGCCAAATAAGAACCAGATACGCGGCGGCGTTATTTTTGCTTGTGATTATAATTTCAGCAGCGGCGGTATGGAAGATGGGATTTTTGAAAATGGAAGGGTTTCGTGGAGCAATACCGAAAAAAAAGAGTGAATCTGCCCCTGGGGAGCTGACGAATTGAAATTTCGCTTAATACTAAGTCTGCTTTTCGACAAAGCTCAAAAAATCAGCGGAAACAGGCGATGGGGCATTTCATTTTTGTGTTTGTCCGCGATATTTTTAATTATCCTGCCTGAAGCAATCGCGTGGCGCAACATTAGTCAGTATTTTAATTTTTTCAGCTCATTACCCGTTTTGGCTTACCTGTTGACTATTTTTTCAATGCTTGGTTTGTGGTATGCGCTTTTCAATAATTACGGATTAGCATGGCTTTTGACTTTTGTACCAATTTCTCTGTTAGCACAAATTAACTATATGAAATACGTCAATGGCAACAAACCTTTGTTTCCGTGGGATATTTTGATTGTATCGGAAGGTTTGAAGGCTGCAAATTCAATGTCTGACCCAAGGACAGTTGTTATGCTGGTTTTGGGTATATCTCTGGCAGGTCTGCTTGCCGCGATAATAATTATACCGCTATTGCCCAGACTTCCGCTTAAATTCAGAAAGAGGACAATAATATTTATAATCAGCCTATTAGTTATAATCGGCATCGAATGTGGTGAACGTTTTCATATTACGCCGCCTAAATCAGACAATATTTTTGTTTCGGCTCCCGACCTGACAAATGAATATCATCGAAAGGGCTTTTTGGTTGCATTTCTAAACAACATCACGGCCATCCCCAAAATTTATGCCGAAAACTACAGCAAAGAAACAATTAAAAAAATCGTTGACGGCCTGCCAATGGCTAAAAACAGCGAAAGCGACCGCAACTTTCGACCTGATATTATAGTATTCGTTTCCGAATCTTTTTTTGATATGACAAAATTGCCATCTGTAGAATATTCAGCGCCTGTTAATCCGTATTTCCAGGAGCTGAAAAAACAAAATTATGTAAAATGGTTTTCTCCGACTTTCGGCGGCAAGACCGCAAACGCAGAATTCGAACTCATCACAGGATTTCCTCTTGCTTTGTTTTCGCCGCAAATAGTCCCTTATCGTTTGTATGCTCGCCGGGAGACATCATCTATTGCGAGCGTTTTGAGCAGTTTGGCAAACTATAAAACTGTGATGATACATCCCTATTACAGAAATTTCTGGAGCAGAGACACTGTTGTGCCGAATCTTGGGTTCGATGAATTTATCTCGCTTGAAAATATGAAACATACCGATAAAAGAGGTGAATTTATATCAGACGACTCCCTCGTGTCGGAAGCTCTGGATGTTTTGGAAAGGGAAAAGGGTCCTGTATTTTTATACCTTATGACTATTCAAAACCATTATCCGTTCAAAGCTGGCAGATATGATAATTATGACGATGCCATCAAGGTTAATTCAGCGAAACTGAATGAAAAAGAAAATGGAATATTGGAATCTTATGCCAATGGTTTGCTTGATTCTGACCGTGCATTGAGACGGCTTGTTGAACATATCAAAACAAATTCAACAAAACCAACTCTCATCCTGTTTTTGGGCGACCACCTGCCAACTCTTGAAGGCGACCAAATATATGACAAATTGGGCTATAAATTAGATGATGGCAATTTGTCCCGTTATACGGTTGATGGGGTGGTGTGGAGTAATTATCCACTTGTTGATTTGAAAAATAACGCCGGCTATCAGATGTGTTATCTTCCGATGAAAACGCTTCAGTGGGCGAGGCAGCCTATGTCGGCTTATTTCAGATTTCTCGAAAAACTTTCGGAAGATTACAGCGTATTGAACGCGGAGGGAATATATGATTCGAATTTCAATGAAGTGCCGACTCGAGATTTCTTCTCTTCAGAAACCGCTTATACAATGAGGCACTTGGTTTATGACCTCTTATTCGGCAAAGCATACTCTACGCAAGGCTATGAAAAATCAACGCCCGCAAGATAAAAAAAACTAACGCACCCTCGGCACATTACATATTTTAATCTTGTTTTTCATAAGAACCGCTCCGGCGGCAATATAACGGCCATCCGGCGAAAAGGCTATTCCGGTAATAAGTATGTGGCCGACAGGCAGGGTTTTAACAAGCTTGCTGCTTTGAGTGTCCCAAAGATATATTACCCCCGCCGGTTCGGTTGCCGTCGCAACGAGGCGACCGTCATTACTCACGGCTATAGTCGGGGTGAATTGTTTTTTGTTTGCAACTTTTGTTTCAGCCATTTGCCATTTGTTTGCCAATTTTCCTGTGGCGACATCAAAGACGAGTACATCTCTTCCCGCTCCCCCGACATATATCATCTGACTCTTTGGAGAAAACACCGCACAAACAAATTTAGAACTCGAATCAGAACTTTGCTCCCACAAAAGCTGTTTTTTATTTATATCTATCACACCGAGCCAGCCAAGATTGTTTTTTTGGCCTGCAATAGCAATATACCGACTGTCGTCAGAGACGCTGATATCAAATAACTCCAGGCTGCCATCGCTATTTTCAATTGTTGTAATTTCTGAAAGCTGGTTTGATGCAATAATTGCAATCGAAAATTTTGAATACGAATTGCCGCTGTTTTTGCCGGATATATTCACATTGACAAGACCGGCGGTTTGACCGGTTCTATTTACGCTCAACATATTACATCGCATACCGTAGCCAAGCGGTATTTTCAGAGGATTGCAGTCTTTTTTGAGGCATTCTATTTCAACGGTATCAGGTTTGTCAGATGGTATCCTGAAAAGCCTGCTGTCCGCCATCAAAGCTACTTTGTCAGCCTGATTTAGTATTTTTAGCGGGTTTTTTGTTATATCATTCCAATCTCGAACCTGCATTTCATTTGTGCCTGAAACCACTACAAGCCGACCGCCCACTGTTGACAGTTTAGCCACTCCGTCAATGGGTGGATTTAGTTCTAACTTTACCAATGCTTTGGAATTGGCAATGAACATAATAACTACAATCGCAATGAACATCGCGATACCAAACAAAACTGGGAAATGCTTTTTGTTTTGGAATATTTTCATAGTAATATCTCACTTTTTTTGACGCTGTTTTTTACCACGAAGGCACGAAGACGCAAAGAAACTGACAACTTACTGCTGATAACTGAAAACTGATAGCTGATTACTGACCGCTATTATTCCCTTCTAACTTCAGATTTCTAACTTTTTATACCCGACCGCTGATTGCTGAAAACTATTTCTAACTTCTTTTGACGCTACGTCAGGCTATTCTGATTCCTCGTTTTGTTACCTCTTTATAAAGGGGAGAGTCAATGTCGTCGGCATTAATAATATGAGGTTCAATTCTGGAATCAACTCCTCTGCGATACTTTGTCAGTTCAAGTTCTTTGTAAAACTTATTTTCAACGCCGGTCATAACCATTGCGATATCAATATCGCTATCCTCAAACGCTCTGTTTTCCGCAAAGGAGCCAAACAGCCATACCGATTCAAAACT
>MHXU01000168.1 GCA_001824555.1 Planctomycetes bacterium GWC2_45_44 | reverse complement strand
AAATTTTGTCTGTCCCGGCGCGATGCCCTCAAGCACGACTATCACAAGATTGTATTTCCCGGCGTACTTGTGAGTTTGCAGATTAAATTTTGTTTCGTCGGCCAATGGGAGTATTCGACTATTTCCCTGCGTGTCTCTGTGGTTGTTATCTCTGCGGATGTTGACGAATATCGATTTAATTGCCTTGAACTGACTGTTGTATCGCATCTCTGCGGATATTCTTGTATCAGCGTTTGTCTGCGAAAGTTTTGCTATTGCCCCCGCGGCGATTAGCAGAACGATATAGATAATCAGTCTTGCCTGTATATGTTTTTTTGTAAGCGGCGGCACGATGGGTTTTGCCAGAACGCCAAATAAAAACACAAGAGCGATTGCGCTTGGACCGAGCAGTGCGACGGCGGCAAAAGGTCTCATTGCCAAATGATGCCCGACAATGCGGAATCTGCTCACAGGGTCGAAGAAAAGCGGAGCGATAACCGCCGGCAGAGCCTGTGTTCCGGTTGCGATGAGCCAGCCGGCGTTCACTACCGACCAGGTGCAGACCAAAGCGGCAAAAATCAGAGCGACTCTTGCCGCCCATTTCTTCTGCCAGGAAAAACTGATTAGCGAGCAGATTAATTCTGCTCCGAAAAGCACAATCAAATCGGCTACAATCCAGCCGGGATATTGGCCGAGCCGGTGAACGTGAATTGCCCAGTATAACTTTGCCAGCAGCGTGCAGACAAGAGCGCCAAGGATAATGAGACTTGCCGCCCAGGTTTCGAAGAAACCGGCATTTTTTTTGAATTTCAATATCATACCTGTTGGATTATAATCGCCGATTCGTAAATCCGCAAAGGACAAAAAAGTTTTACTGATAACTGATAACCGATAACTGGATTACTGCTTTATGACAAAAAGATTGATAATACTGTCCGGCCCATCGTGCGTGGGCAAAAGTCCGCTCACCGCAGCGGTTAGAAAATATCGGCCGGAAGTGAAATTTATACAGGCGACTGTAATAAAGAGCAAAGAGTCCCGCTATAACAAGCCCCGGCCTGACGAAATCGCCGTTTGGGATAATCCCGACAACTGGCGAACGATGGCGGAGATTGAGACTCTAAAAAACAATCAGCGTTTCGTTGTCGATTACTGCCACGGCTTTGCGCAGGTAATCGACCTTGACAAAATTATCAACGCCCCGACAGATGCGATTTTGATGGAATCGTATTACACGATGGCGCAAAAAATTGTGAAATCCGATTATCTCACCGGCGTTGATATTAAAACGGTTTTTCTGTCGCCGATAAGCTGTCGGGAAATTCCCGCTCTTAATAAGGATTTTCCATTTGCCGTTAAATCGCTGATGATGTTCAAGCAGTATCAAAGAGCCGAATTTCACGGCAGGGCGATTGACAATGTCTGGCTTGCCGATATGCGTCATCGCGTTGATGATGCGTTCAATGAAATCAGAGTTGCCTGCGACTACGATTATGTAATCGTCAATCACGACGGCGAAGGTTCGCCAAACTGGCGGCGGCACAATGACGGCGCATTTTTCGATAAGCCGACCGGCGACGCGGGACTGGCGACGGACTGTCTGGCCGCTCTTCTTGCCGGCAAAAATCCGCCAAACGCCGAACACTGGCCCTGCGGCTGCGGACAATAGCGTCTGTTTAGCGGTACAATGGCGTTTTTTGGACAATTTCTTGTTTTTTTAAATTTTTTTTAATAAAATGTGTAACGAGGCGGCAAAAAGGAGGACTATAATTAAAAACGATATGACTTCAGACGGCGGCTGCGATTATGTTCGAATCGTGGACCGTGCCAAAAGCGGCTGTAAAAAGAGCCTTGATGAGCTTGTCGAGGCCGTAAGTCCTAAATTAAAGGCTTATATTTATCGGCTTACTCTCGACCGGAATCTGACTGAAGATTTGCTGCAGGATGTTCTGCTGCAAATGGTCAAATCGCTCGGCAATTTGCGCCAAAGCGAAAAATTCTGGCCGTGGATTTACCGAACCGCTTCGGGCAAGGTCTGCCAGCATTACAGGTCCAAAAACCTAAAGGTAAAAACTCTATCCATAACCGATATGACTTCCGCTCCGCACAATTCGCAAGACCGGCAAAACAGCGATTACGACATTCAGGACACGCAGGACGACGGCCTGACGGTCGTGATGCGAAAGGAACTTGTCAAATCAGTTTTTGCCGCGATGGAAAAACTTAAATTAAATTATCGAAATGTTCTTGTTCTGCGATGTATGGAGCAGCGAACGTTTGTCGAGATTGCCGAGATAATGAACTGTTCCGAAACAGTCGCAAGGGTGCAGTTTTTTAGGGCGAGGGGCAGTCTGAAAAAACGACTTGCTGGCAGCGGCTTCGGCAAGGCTTATGTTTTGCCCGCTCTTGCGCTGTTTGCCGGTCTGACAAGTCCGTCGAAAGCGGCGGTATCAATTCCAGCGGCGACCGCAGAAGTAGGATTTCTCGCAGGCTTTATCGGGTATGCTTCCACAAAAATAGCGGCGATAATTTTAATGTTCATTATTGCCGCCGGCGTTTTTCTGCCGACAATTTTTAATAATACAAACGAATCCCTCATAAGCGATTTGCCCGACAGAGACCAGATTAAGAGTTTTTATTTTGTCGAACAGTCGTGGAATGGGGATATGAGCGGCAACACAAACCTGATTCGCGGCAGAAGTTTGAGCAAGGGCGCTTACGAGCAGTGGTTTTATTTTCCGCAGGGCGTTGACGGGCCGATGTTCTTCGCAATGCAAAGATGGGATCCGCAAATGCTCGGCAAACTGTGCAGTTGGCGACAGGATGGCAGCGGAAATTATTATTTTCATTCCGGCGAGCAAACTATTTATATCCAAAACTATCGCCTGCCGTTAAGCAGTTTGCAGACCCGCAGACTGCCGAGCGATAGTCCTGAGTTCACAGCTTTTCTCGATAGCGTCGAAGGCAGATGCCCGGATATTGATTACACAAGAGACCCGAAAACCGGCCTGCTCGCCGGCGTACTCGACCACAGATTTTATAACGCACAGGAGTTTTCTTCGAGCATCAGATACAACAATTTCAACCAGACGGATTTTGATAACTTCAGATATAAATGGCCTGCCGATGCGAATGTAACCGACCAGCGCGATGCTCTGCACAAAAATCTTGCGGCCTTTGTCAAAATCACAGGCCAAATCAATGGCATTCCGCTCGAAGGGCAGGGCTGTATAGTATTTGTCTATGACCAACTGGCACAGACGACCCCCTGGCTGAAAATAAAAATCGGTGATACTGAAATCATCGATAATTTGCAGGCCGCTGTTTTGCTCAAGAACGGCGTGAAATTTTATTACCCGCCCGGCACATTTTTCAATGGCCTTGCCCGTCCGTGGCTCGGTATGCACACTGTTGATATTGTAAGACGCGATGCCGCTGCGCAAAAAGTGAAATTTATTACAACCCCGCCCGCCCAAAATGACGAACTGGCAGATTACAGCATAGGCATAACCTTTATTGATAAACCCGCAAAACTCGATTATAAGGTTTCGTATTTCAGCGACCTGCTTAATGAGATTGTTTTCTATGCCAACGATAAGGAAATCGGCCAAATGAATTTTGAATATACGATTGATAATGAAGCGATAAAAAACAGACCGCAGATTGACAGCGGCAAAAAAATCCGGCAGCTCGACGGCCTGTGGCTTATGAAATTGGCAGATGGAAGTTTATAATCGTAAATGAACGCAAATAAACACAAATTGAAATTGTACGACCCCTATCCCCTATTATCTGCATTCACCATTATCGAACTATTGGTTGTAATTTCCATAATCACTTTGCTTTTGAGCATTATTCTTCCGGCTATGGCAAGAGCAAGAGGACAAGCCAAACAAACCGTCTGCAAAAGCAACATTCGCCAGCTCGGCCTTGCCAACGCCGGCTACGCTCACGACAACGCCGGCTTTTATGTCATAGGCTCGACAGATGTCCTTACCGAAAACACAAACCGCTGGTACGGCACAAGACCAGACAAGAACACCGCTTTCGATACTAAAAAAGGCGCACTATCTAATTATATGGACATAGCCAAACTCGCCTGTCCGCAGAACGTCCTATATTATAAACAGTCGCCGAACGAGCAGGACTACGACTGCGGCAACGGCGGTTACGGTTACAACTTTATTTACATCGGTTCAAAAATCTGGACGGCTGGCTACGAACCGAATAGCTGTAAATCAGCCGCGAAAGACACTGATATTCGTAATCCAGCCCAGACATTGATGTTCGCCGACACCGCAATGCTCAAAAAAGAAAATCTCATCGAGTACTCCTTCGCCGAGCCGAGATACTTTTTATCGGGCAACAAGCCGAATCCCGGCTGGGACCCCTCGCCATCGCTGCATTTTCGACATTTAAACAAGACAACTATCTGCTGGTCAGATAATCATATCAGTTCCGAAAAACTCGTCAAAACCGGCGTGATAAACGATAATGGAACTAACCCTGCCGATTTTTTGCTCGGCTGGTTTTCGCCCGCCGACAACTCCCGCTTCGACCTCGAATAAAATTTATATTTTTTTTCATTTTTTTCTTATAAAAACTTTACCTTCGTGCCGATAGGAGTTATATTACATCGTTGCTTGTGCTCGTGTCAGTTGTTGGAACGACGAGCAGCGATGGACCGGATGTTTTTAACGGACTAAGTCAATGGCAAATCAACCAAGAGCAGCAAAGATTCTCGTCAGTCTTGTAGCGGCAATGACCGTTGGCGCTGCCGTTCTAATGACCCTCGACCATCAATCCATTTCTGCTGGGGCTTTCAGTCTGGCAAGTTATTCTTCGCTTGGCTCAATCGGCGACGTAATTGCCGCCAAAGAACCCGCCAAAGACAACAGATGGACAAAGATTGAAATCTTTTACAGCAATACCAAAGGTGGAGACATCAAACAGCTCGCCTCTTTGAGCGGTCTGACTAATGCCGACGACCTGAATTTCCATTTTTTAGTGTGCAACGGTCTGGGAACTGTTGACGGCCAGATACAGCCGACCGAAAAATGGCTCAATCAGTGGTCTGCTCTGCCGGGTGGTGTTTGGTATGGAAGTACTTCAACTATAAGGGTTTGCATCATCGGCGAAGCAAATAAAACAACCTCTGATTACCAGATAAGCCGAACAGAAGAACTTATTGATGCCCTAAGTCGAAGATTTAATATCGCCCGCACCAGCATAACCTACCCGCAGGATTGGCGACTGTAAAAGTTGAAAAAGCACAAATAATAAAAGTTAAAACCGTCGCAATGACGGTTTTTTTACAGCCTTTCAAAACAAGATACATCAAGCCTTTTAATTTCCTTAAAAAATACCCCATCTTAACGTCCCGTAATAATCACTTTCCTGCAATCTCATCGGTTTATTTAAAAAAAAATTTACCAAATTTAGCATTTTTAGTTATTTTTACTATTTAGCCCAAATTAACATCGCCGATAATCTATCTATAAGGAAACATTTTTTAATGGAGTATCGCTATGGAATTAGTGTTAGAGACAGTTACGGAAAATCGTCAATCCAACCGAACGGAGCTTTCCTGGCCGATAAGTATGTGGATGCCGGATGCAAACAGATTTTTTAACGGCAAAACCGTCAATGTGGCCAAAGGCGGCGTTTTGCTGTCAATGCCGATGGCTACGCCGATTAGGCCGGGCAATGTCGTGGAAATCAACTTTCCACGCTCAATGAGTCTGGCAAAGAAAAAAGGCCAGTTTGCCCGCATCAAGGCAGGCACAGTTCTGCGCGTTGACAGAGAAACCCTTACCGCCGACGCAACTATCTGCGTGGCCGTCAAATTCGCATGAAAAATCAGAGCCGCGACAGTAATGGAGCGGTCAAAACTGCTTTTAAAATCCATTGCCGTCTGGTACTATACGGCAATGGCTAATGAAAAAGGCAAAGGCGGTTCAGCTCATGTTCCTCGAATGGAGAACAAGAAGGCTTTCTTCGACTATGAAATTGTCGAAAAAGTCGAAGCTGGCCTATCACTTCTTGGCAGCGAGGTAAAATCACTCCGGCAGGGCGGTGCCGATATGTCTGGCTCGTTCGCTATGATTACCGATGACCGCCAGTGTTTCCTGATTGGCTGCAATATCGCGCCGTATAAACAAGCCTCAAATTCAAACCACGAACCGCTGCGAAAACGGAAACTGCTCCTGCACAAAACCCAAATCCAGAAAATCGAAACCAAACTCCGGCAAAAGGGTTTTACATTTATTCCTCTGCGAATTTATTTTAACGACAGGGGCTTTGCCAAAATCGAACTTGGCCTTGCCCGCGGCAAAAAACAATACGACAAACGCGACAAAATCACAGCCAGACAACAAAAAAACGATGCCGACAGGGGTATGAAAAAATATAAAAGGTGAGAGTGTTACGAAAATTGAATGTTGAGTTAATATAAACAAGGCGTTAAAATAGACGACAATCGCAGTTTGTAGTTTGTAGGGTGGGCTTTCCTGTCCTCCGTAGCTTTAGCGAAGGAGGAAGCCCACGCGGTTTTTTTCTGCATCCGGCTAAATTATTACGAATATGATATCTATCGGCTGTTAATCAGTAAATATCAACCATTAATTAACTAATTTCGGAGAGGTTTATGCAAACCGAAAACATTCCCGTCAAAAAGAAATTGTCCGTAAAAAAAATCCTGCTGTCCGCGCTGATTTTTCTGTGCGTTCTGCTTGCGGTTCCGTTCTTCGGCATACCTGTCTACATATCCAGCAGGGGCGGAAATAATTTTATCCTCCAGAAAATAAACGGCGCTATCGATGGCAAAGTCGCTGTTGATTCAATCTCAATGGGCTGGTTCTCTGGCATCAAAGCCGATAAACTTGATTTTACCAATACCGCCGGCTCGACTAAGCTAACCGCCGAACAAATCGCCGCCTATCCGGATTATATCTCGCTCCTCGGCGGCAAAGTCGCAATCGACAAGGCCGTTATAGATAAACCTTATCTGTCGATTACAATCGGCGTTGAAAAACCAAAGAAAAAACAGGATGCCGTTGTCGTCTCGCAGTTGCAGCCGAAAAAAACCGAAAAAACTCCCTCCGTCCCTATGATTCCGCTCGACCGAATGAACCTTACAATAAATCAGGGCAATGTAAAAATCATCGCGCCCGATGCCGAGCAAATTATGCAGATGCTTGAACTGAAGGACATAAACAGCAAAATCGCGATACGGCCAATCGGCAGTACAAGCGATTTTAATGTCGCGATGCTCGTCGCCGGCGCAAACGATATTACGAATATCGCCGTCGCGGGTGATATGACCCCGAAAGAAGAATGGTCGCTGACAAATGCTTACGGCAATCTTTCCGTCGATGTCAACGGCCTCGAGCTTGCAACGCTCTCGCCGCTCTTTAAGGCTCTCAATGTCAACGTCTCCGCCGCCGGCAGCGTCAGCGCGACCGTGAACGCCGAAATTAAAAAAGGCCAGTTCGAAAATCTCGAAAGCAAAATCAGCGCAAAGAATCTTGACGTGTCAGGCGATTTCCTAAAAGGCGACAGGCTGCAAAGCGCAAACTTTCAAACCGACATAAAATTAAGCACAACCGAAAAATTCATCAATATCGGCAGATTCAAAATAGAAGCCGACGGCCTGACCGCCGAAGCCAAAGGAACACTACCCAGAACATTCGACAGTCTCGATAAATTTTTGCAGGCCGACTCGACTGATACCTTGCAGGCTAAGTTCGACTGCGATATGGCCAAAACGCTCAAACAAATAAAAACAATCGCAAAATTCAAACAGGATTTCGACATCCAGTACGGCAGATTAAGCGGCGAAATTAACACTGATGGACAGGCCGGCAAAAGAACCCTCGCAGCCAAAATAAAACTCTGGGCTCTGGAAGGCAGATTCCCCGTCAAACAAATCATCCTTTCAAAACCGGTTGAACTCGATGCCAAACTCGTTTCGCAGGAAGACCAGATAATTTTTGAAAAATTTAACGTCGATTCTTCATTTGTAAAAGCCGCTCTCACCGGCACAACGGAAAATATGAATTACACCGCCGATGTTGACCTCGAAAGACTTCAGGCCGATATGGGGCAGTTCATCGAAATTAAACCGAAACTTACAGGCTCGGCTCAACTCACCGGCAAAGGCTCGCTCGTCAAAAAAGTTTTCACCTCCGCCGGCAAAGTATCAGCCACTGATGTCATAATAAAGATGACGAATGGAAAAATTATTTCCGAACCAGCCGCAACCGCAGCCTTTGACTTCAGCGCGGACTTCGCTCAACAACTGCTCACCGCCAAAACCGCCGATATTTCCGCCGATGCCGGAAAAATCAATATCACAAATCTTTCAATGCCATTCGGCGAAAATACAGCTTCCGCCACAAAACTCCACGCGACATTTTCGACGCAGATTGAAAAACTTATGTCTATGGCGACCGCTTTCGGAGCGGCTGATTCAAATACGCAATTCGCAGGCCTTGCTCGCGGCGATTTGGCGTTTGCAAAAACCGGCGACGTGATTGAAGCCTCAACCAAAAAGACGGACATTACGAATCTGAAAATTTCCTCGCCGGGCAAAGAGCCTTTCACCCAGCCGAATATGACTATCGCGTTCTCCGGCAAATTCGACACAGCCAAAAAAATCTATAACATATCGACGCTTAATGTAACCAGCCCGCAGATTAAACTCTCCGGCAATCTCTCAAACGCCGAACTCGGCGCAAACACAAAAACCGAAGGCAATCTCAAAGCCGAGTACGACCTTGCCGCCGTCAGCTCGATTGTTTCCCCGTTTATGCCGCAGGGATTTTCAGCAGAAGGCAAAAGAAACGACTCGCTGTGGTTTTCAAGCACATATCCCAAAAAAGACCCGCAGCAGTTCAAAGCAAATCTCAACGCAAAAACAACTTTCGGCTTCGACAAGGCCGAGTATATGGGCTTTGACATCGGCAAGAGCGATTTCAACGTCAAAATCGAAAAAGGCCTTATGACCGTCGCACCGTTCACCTCAACTGTCAACACCGGCAAACTCAATTTCGGCGGCTCGGCCAATTTCTCCGAAAAACCAACCCTGCTGAAAACGCCAAACCAAATGAAAATTCTCGACGGCATTCAACTCACCCAGCAGACATCGGATATTCTTTTGGGTTATATGAATCCGATTTTTGCCAACGCGACAAATGTCAGCGGCACATTAAATTTCGACTGCGAAAAACTCGTCTTCCCCCTCGAAAAAGGCTACGACAAAACTATCGACATCATCGGAACTCTCTCCATCACAAATATGAAGCTCGGTTCGCCGTTGCTGAACACTATAGTTCAAATCACAGGCGGCTCGACGGAACCGATTATAACTATCCAGCCGACAAAATTCACCGTCAAAGACGGCATAATCAGTTACGACAATATGCAAATGGACATCGGCAAATACGCTGTCAATTTCGCGGGCAGAATCGGCTTAGACAAATCAATGAAAATGACTGTTACCGTGCCGTATAAAGACCAGAGAATGCCAATCCCGCTAAAAGGCTCCGTTGACAAGCCGGAACTTGATTTAGACCTTGGCAGCCTTTTGAAAAACCCGCAGATACAGCAGGAAATCGAAAACCAGGCCAAAAAAGTCCTTGAGGACTTATTCAAAAAATAAGAGTTTACAAGGAAACAGGCTATGTTCAAATTATTTCCCAAACCCACAAATGAACTGGGAAAAGCGGCAGGTTTCATCATCTTCCAGATTCATCTCTGGCCGCGGTGCATAAAATTATTGTGCAAAAACAGAGCCGACCGCCACGCTTCGATGCTGTCATATAATACCATATTCGGAATCGTACCGCTGGCTATCGTAATGCTGCTGATTTTTCAGTCGCTCGGCACTTTCGACGACCTCGGCAAGCAAATGAGAAATTTCTTCTACGAGCAGACTTTCATTAAAAACGTCCAGTACCCCGTTGACCCGAACGCTTCAGCTCAAAAAATTACCCTCTCTGAAAAAATCGAGGAATTTACAAGCGGCTTTTACAGCAATATCAACAAAGGCTCTATTACCATTATCGGCAGCGTGTTTATTATCTGGGCTGCAATCGCGCTGCTGATTACCATCGAAAGCTCCTTCAATACTATATGGGGCGTGGTGCGGGGGCGCAATTTACTCCAGCGAATAACCTATTACTGGGCGTTCCTGACCCTCGGCCCGCTGCTGCTCGGCACAGCGGTTTATGTTAATACACAATACAGCATTGCTTCTTATTTGGGTAAAAACATCTTCAGCTTTCTTGGCCCGATAGTTCCTTTTGCCGTGCCGTTCGCCGTGGCGTTCATCGGATTGTTCGCCCTTTATATGCTGATGCCAAACGCGAAGGTAAATCCAAAAGCCGCTTTATGGGGCGCGTTTGTCGCGGCCTGTATTTTTCTTGTCGCAAAGTGGGCATTCGGCCTCTATATGGTAAAGCTCATTCCATACAGCGTTGTTTATGGCGTACTTGGCCTCATTCCGCTGGGTGTTTTGTGGATTTATTTTACTTGGCTGATTGTGCTTTTCGGATTGCAGCTTACATTTACAACGCAATACCTGAAAACCATTGAGGATGCAGAGCGTGCCGCCGAGCAAATTAAGCAAAAGTATTTCATCGCCTCTGATTTACATATAATAAATGTTGTCAATTTGATTTTCAGGGAATTTGAAAAAAAGAATTCTCCTGTGCCTGCCGAATTTATCAGCAGTTATCTTTGCTTGCCTGCCGAATTCGCCGATAAAATTCTCGGACATCTCACCGCAGCCAAAATCATTTTACGAACATCAGAACCTGCTGTCGGCTTTGCTCCTTCCACCATCGCCGAAAATATGACCCTTGCCGATGTTTATGACGCTGTTGCCGAGGCAAGTTTCGCCAGACCATCCGACCAGTCCGCCGTGGTTACTCAACTGTCCGCTGAGCGAAGACAAAAACTTGCGCAATATACCATCCGCTCCACAATCGCAAATTAGATGGTCAGCCCCGCCAACACTTTGGCAGGGTCATTAAAAATCTAATCGCCGCAGGCGACTCCGCAACTATCCTCTCCACTCTAAACCCTATCCCATATACCCTTTTTCAAAACCTTTCAAAAACCATTCAAAATTGCTCAAAACTCGACAATTTTTGACAAAAAACATTCAAAAGTCGTTCAAAACTTTCATTTTTTTATCAAAATTTTACAAAATTTGCAATTTACTTGCGCGTTTTTGCTGAAGTCTGACATCTGATATCTATTTACTGATTATCGGCTGGAGCGTTTTTGCTGAATTTCGCCATAGCTACCGTGCCTGTGCGAGCCATATTTTTTATCCCGTAAGGCTTGCACGCCTCGATAAGAGCTTCGATTTTTTCTTCCGGCCCGGTCGCCTCGACCATAATTGTTTTTTGTCCGATATCGACGACTTTCGCCTTGAACATTTCAATCAGAGCCAGAACCTCCGGCCGTTTTTCAGGCGGAGTATGAACGCACAGAAGCATTAAATCTCGGGCGACAACTTCAGCGCCGGAAAAATCCTGAATTTTTACAACATCTATGATTTTCGCAAGCTGTTTGCGAACCTGCTCGACGACCTTGTCATCGCCCAGAACGACGATAGTCATTCTGCTCAAGGCAGGGTCGTCAGTTCTGCCGACCGCCAGTGAATCGATATTAAAAGCCCTTGCCGCGAACATACCGGCAACGTGTGCCAGAACGCCGGGCTTGTTTTGAACTAATGCGCTTATTATATGTTTCATATATTTTCCCTTTGCAAAATCAAGATTCCATTCCGCACCTGGTTTCAGGTGCGGAGTTCCTCAATTTTGATTTTTTATTTTTGATATTTAATTTTCTATTTACGACATACTTTCAAAGATGCTCAAGCCGTCCATTTCGTGAAGGCTCTTGCCTGTCGGAACCATCGGCCAGACGTTTTCTTCACGTTCGACTCTGAAATCAACTAAGCAAGGTCTTTTTTCAGCGAGCATCTTTGCGATAGCGGTTTTGACATCGTTTTTCTTATCAACGGTTATGCCGACCGCGCCAAACGCCTCGGCAACCGCGGCGAATTCGGGATTTCGCAGCGAACTTTTGGAATATCTTTTGCCGTAAAACAGTTCCTGCCACTGGCGAACCATACCCATATAGCCGTTGTTAAGGATGCAGACCTTTATCGGCAGTTCATATTGAACAGCCGTGCAAAGTTCGTTCATCGTCATATTAAAACTGCTGTCGCCGTCGATGTCGATAACCAAAGCGTCGGGACAGGCGACCTGTGCGCCAATCGCGGCCGGCAGGCCGAAGCCCATTGTTCCCAAACCGCCGGACGTAATAAAATGTCTCGGCTTTGTCTGTTTGTAAAACTGTGCCGTCCACATCTGGTGCTGACCTACGCCCGTAACGATAATCGCGTTATCCTTAGTCGCTTCCCATATCTGCTCAATTACATATTGAGGTTTGATATTTGCGCTGGCAGTATCATATTTAAACGGATATTTTGATTTCCACTCGGCGATTTTGTCGAACCAATCTTTACGCGGGCGATATTCGATTTCCTTCGTCAGTTCAGCTAAAATAAATTTGGCATCGCCAACGACAGGAATATCAACGTGAACATTTTTGCTGATACTGCTTGGGTCGATATCAATATGAATAATTTTCGCGTTCGGAGCGAAAGTTTTCAGCTTGCCCGTAACTCTGTCGTCGAATCTCGCGCCGACGGCAATAAGCAAATCGCTTTCCTGAACTGCGTAATTCGCGTACGCGCTGCCGTGCATACCGAGCATATCGAGCGATTCTGCCTGTGTCTGGTCATAAGCGCCCAGTGCCATCAGCGTCATCGTAACAGGCAGGTTCGCCTTTTTCGCAAATGTTCGCAGTTCTTCCGATGCGTTAGCCGTAATAACTCCGCCGCCAACGTATAGAACTGGTTTTTCGGATTTATTTATCGTAGCGGCGGCTATTTTAATCTGTCGGGAATGGCCTGACTGCTGAAGTTTGTAGCCGGGCAGAGAAATTCCCGTCAGCGGCGTTTCTCTGCATTTTGCCAGCGAAACATCAACCGGAATATCTATCAGCACCGGGCCGGGTCTGCCTGTCTTTGCGATATAAAACGCCTCGCGAATCGCAGGCTGCAAATCCTTAACGTCTTTGACAATCATATTATGTTTTGTAATCGGCCGCGTTATGCCCGTGGTGTCGGCCTCCTGAAAGGCATCGTTGCCGATAAGGTCGGTGCGAACCTGGCCGGTAAGGGCAACCATCGGAACGGAGTCCATCATCGCATTGGCTATGCCGGTTATAAGGTTGCAGGCCCCCGGGCCGGAAGTGGCGATGATAACGCCGACTTTGCCGGTCGCGCGAGCGTAGCCGTCCGCCATATGGCAGCCGCCCTGTTCGTGACGGGGGATTATGAAGTTGATTGGCGCATCGTAAAGTTTGTCAAACAAAGGCAGCACTACGCCGCCGAGGTAGCCGAACATTGTATCAACACCCTGCTCAATGAGAGTATCGACGACAATTTCTGCGCCGGTCTTAAGAGGAAATTCTTCTGGCGATTGCGGACAACCGCCCTTTGTGGTGGTTTTGCTCATTTTTTACTCCTGATAAACTATCGTTATTCCAGCTAATCGCAGTTATGTTGGGCTTTCCACAAGACCTTCTCTTGAGCAACGAGCTATAAGAGCCTGTCAAAGCGGCATTTGCGCCCGGCTGCAACGCCATAATCGCAAATCAAATTACGTTTCAGGGACACCCAAATCGACGGTTGGCCGACCTGAATGCCATTGAATAAACCACCATTATACTGCTTATCTCGGTTTTTGTCAAGTGGCCGGCGCGGGCGGTGTGGGCGGAAAAATGGATTGCTGTTTTTCACTTGTGGATATAGAATGCCTCGTCCGACAAATATGCTTTGAGCGGTAAAGGAAAACCAATTATGCGAGATGGAAAAATCATAGTTGCCAGACTTTGGCCTAAATACGGCGGGGACATTCCATCGCGAACGCCGGTAATCTGCGGCATCAATCCGCAAAAATATGAGACGATTTGCATTTATCATACAAAAAACAGCGACAATCCGAATGTCTTCGAGCAGAACGGCAAAAAAGTTTTCTACTTAACGACAAAGCCGTCGCCTGGTTTTTTTAAATTTTTCGCGATTTTCAAACTCGCGATGATTTTGAGAAAGCAAAAAGTTGACATTATTCATTGTCATCATCACAAGTCCGTTGTTTATGGCGTAATCGCCGGCAAGTTAGCAGGCGTGCCGGCAATAATCGCGCACGTTCACGGTTTGGGCAGGACACGAAATATCAGGCGAAAACTTCTAAATCTTTTTATTATGCCGTGCATTGATAAAATTCTCGCTGTCGGCGGCGCGGTTAAAAAGGATATTATCGCGAACAATCCAACCGTTAAGCCGGAGCGGATTATTAATATTGGCAACTCAATTGATTATGGTTATTATTCGCAGGAGAATTTTGACAGAGCCGCTGTTCGGAGAAAATTTAATATCCCGCAGGACGCTTTTGTTTTCGCGACGGCGGGCAGACTGGCCGAAACAAAAGGGCAGAAGTTTTTGATTGAAGCATTTGCGCAGGTGAAGAAGCAAATCCCAAACGCATTTCTTCTTCTGGCCGGCGCCGGCGAATTGAAAGACGAGCTTGAAAAACAGGTCATCACTCTTGGCTGCAAAGATTCTGTTGGTTTTCCCGGTAAAGTTAATAATATGCCTGAGCTTTATTGTGCGATGGATATTTTTGTTCTGCCGTCGATTGCCGAGGGTTTGCCGCGAGGGCTTATGGAGGCGATGGCGGCGGGAGTGATTTGTATTGCGTCAAATGCCGGCGGGATACCGGAGATTCTTGACAACGGCAAATTCGGTTTTCTTGTCGAGCCGCGTGATGTAAATTCTCTTTGCCTGGCTATGCTTAAGGCTGCGAATCTGCCCGGCGGCGAGAAAACACAAATGATTTCCGCCGCAAGAGAACAGATAAGAAAAAATTTCAGTCATAGTATAATTATAGAAAAAGAAACGAAAATTTACGATACTCTTATTGAAGAAAAAATAGAACATAAAAAAATTAAGGAAGCTTTATGAATGTTCACCCAAAGTATCCAATATGGTTGCCTGTATTTTTAAGAAAAGGCTGGTCTCTCGGCAGAAAAATAAATAAAGTTGTGCCGGAATTGCTTACAGAGGAGCAAATGAAACAGCTTGACGGCGTTGAGGGACACACGACATTCGGGCAGTGCGTAACGCTGTTTTATCTTGCTTACACAAGCGCGAAAATCCCCGGAAGGATAGTCGAAATAGGCTCGTTTAAGGGGAAATCCACCTGCTGGATGGCCAAAGCGATGCAGTTGGCACATTCAAATGAAAAAATAGTCGCCATTGACCCGCATATTAATACTCGCCAAATAGGCGTTGTGCCGGCTTATAAAGAGGAGTCCAGTTTTGACATTTTTTTAAGCAATTTAAGAAATGCCGGAGTAATCGAATATGTAGAACCAATAAAAATGGCATCTGTGGATGCCGCCAAAAGCTGGAATCAGCCGATAAAACTTCTCTTTGTTGACGGCTCGCATGTCTATGACGATGTAATGCTTGATTTGGAAACCTGGGAACCCTGGGTCGATACCGGCGGCATTATAGTAATGCACGACACCAAGCCGACCGGGCCGAGAATCGAAGTAAGACAAGCTATGGTTGACTATATAGTGAGGAGCGGTCGTTTTACAAACTTACTTCAATTAAAAAATATGGCCTGCTTTACAAAAAATGTTTAGGTGAAAGTATGCCGACAGTAACGGCAATAATACCGACGTATAACAGAAGCAAACTTCTTGTCGAGACAATCGAGTCTGTCTTATTACAGAGTTATACGGATTTTGAATTGCTGATTATAGACGATGGCTCGACTGACGATACGCGTCAGGCCGTTTCGGCGTTAAACGATTCCCGCATAAAATATATTTACAAGCAAAACGGCGGGGTGTCTTCCGCGAGAAATCTCGGATTGAATAACGCAAAAGGGGAGTTCATCTGCTTTCTCGACTCTGACGACTTATGGCCTGAAAAATTTCTCCAAACTATGATTAAAAGCCTGCAGGACAATGCCCAATATGGCGCGGCATATTGTATGAGAACGAGACTTTTTGATGACGGTTCGACGCAGCCGTCATATCAGAAAGAGTTTTTTTTCTCTGGAAATATTACCGAACGCCTGTTTGAGAAAACATTCATACAGACCTCCGCGATTTGTTTTAGGAGGGAGATTCTCAAAGGTTTGTTTTTTGATGAATCTATGGCTAACGGCGAAGATGTCGATATGTGGCTGAAAATATCGACAAGAACCCAATTTCTTTTTGTGCCGGGCATTCAAATTATATACAGGCAGCGGACGACAGCGAATGAGACGGTTTTTGATTCGAGATATTGCAATCGCCTTCGAGTTCTTGAAAGATTTTATTTTAAGCTTGGCGGAGATAAATATGTTCCGCGTAAAACCGCTATGCGAAAACTTTGCAATGCGCATCGGAGTGCCGCAAAAAAAGCGATTCAGGCTGATTGCAGAAAAGCGGCAATAGAACTTACGCAAAAAGCCATCCGGTATCAGCCGCTGCAAATACGCCTTTATCTTGATTTATTTAAGGCGTATGGTATAAGCAAAGCGAATGACAAAATACCGGATTGGCAAATGCCTGCGCCGCTGGCAGAGATGAATTATTTACAGGAGTTTAAGTAAGATGAATATAGTAACAGCCGCCGATTCCGGTTTTTTTCATTGCCTCAGGGAGCTTGCCGAAAGCGTTCGCAAATTTTATGACAAGCTCTTGCTGGTCTATGACCTGAGTCTTACAGATGATGAAAAAAGGCAGCTTGACGCGAGGATATATAACGATTATCACCTGACAAAAAAAGGGAAAATTCTGCATTTTATAAATACCAGGCATGACAAGGCTATTTTTGAACAGTTAGTCGCCGCGTATAAAAAGGGCAAAGATATGCGAAAATTATTCGCAAAAATTAAAAGAGGCAAAGTAAGCTGCACAGAGCGAATACTTGGAAAACTCAAATCGATATTTTCAAACTGACTAACTCGGCTGTCAGCGACATAAACGGAAGAACAATATATGATTATCGTTGAATTAAAGGGCGGTCTGGGCAATCAAATGTTTCAATATGCGTTTGCCAGAAATCTTGCTCATATTCATAACACAACGCTTAAAACGGATATTTCCGGTTACGCTTGCAGTTCGGGAATGCCGTACGCTTTGTCGCCTTTCAATGTACAGGAAAATTTTGCGACTCCGGACGAAATACAAAGTTTTACCACTCCGAAACAAACCGCTGCTGGAAAGTGGATACACAGCCTTTTGCATAATCATCCTAAAAAAGCCAAAAGTTATATAAGAGTCAAGTATCCCCATTTCAACCCTAAATATTTAAAACTGCCTGACAATGTTTATTTGAGCGGTTATTTTCAAAGCGAGAAATACTTCATAAATATCGCTGATATTATCAGGAATGAATTTAAAATTAAAACCGAGATGGACAGCAGGAACGGAAATATCGCTGAAACGATACAAAATTCGCAGTCGGTCAGTATTCATATAAGACGCGGCGATTATATTACCAATCCCAAAGCCATTCAAACGCACGGTGTTTGCGGTCTTGACTATTATAACCGCTGCGTAGAGCAGATTAGTTTAAAAATAAAATCTCCGCGTTTTTTTGTTTTCAGCGATGATTTTGACTGGAGTCGAAAAAACATAAAGCTGCCGAACGATGCAATTTATATCGGCCATAACGGGCCGAATGAAGCTTATAAAGATTTGCAATTAATGAGTTTTTGTAAGTACCACATAACGGCTAACAGCACATTTTCATGGTGGGGGGCGTGGCTGGCCGCTTATAAGGACAAGATAGTATTTGTGCCGAAAAAGTGGTTTGCAAAAAATATGAACACCGAGGGAATGATGCCTGACAACTGGATAAAAGTATAAAACCAATGGCAGAACTGACCTGCCGTTCCGGAACAGTGCGATGAATTCCGACATTGACACAGGCAGGTTGGCCGGTTAGATTAACGCTTTATCTTTTTTGGATTTTAGTATGAAAATATCTATTAACTGGCTGAAAGACTACGTTCAAATTACACAAACCGCCCAGCAGCTTTCCGCAATGCTAAGCAATATGGGTTTTCCTACTGAAAGCATTGAAACCATCGGCGATGACATCGTTATAGACCTTGAGATTACCAGCAACAGGGGCGATTGCTTAAGTCATATAGGCATAGCTCGCGAAATAGCGGCGGCGACCGGGCAGGAACTTAAACTGCCGGATGTCAAATTTGAGATGACGACGAAAAAGGACATAAACAGCCTTGTTGCTGTCGAGATAGCTGCCCCGCAATTTTGCGGAAGATACAATGCTCGTGTAATTGAGGGCGTAAAGGTCGGACCTTCGCCGGAATGGATGGTCAAAAGACTTCAGGCTGTCGGTCTTCGCAGCGTGAATAATGTCGTTGACGCGACGAATTACGCGATGTTCGAGACTGGCCAGCCGCCGCACGCGTTTGACTATGATAAAATAAAAGGCAAAAAAATTATCGTTCGCAGCGCAAAGGCCGGCGAAAAAATCGTAAGCATAGATGGTACGGAATGCGAATTTTCGCCGCAGATGCTGGTTATCGCCGATGCGCAAAGGCCTGTCGCAATCGCCGGCGTAATGGGCGGCATCGAAACGGAAGTAAGCGATTCAACGGTCAATATCCTGCTCGAAGAGGCGTCATTTAATCCGCTGTGCGTCAGAGGCACGTCGCGAAAACTTTCGCTGCCGAGCGATGCTGCTTACCGATTCGAGCGAATCGTGAATATCGAAAATATCGAGTTGGCAAGTCAGCGAACGGCTCAACTCATCGTCGATGCGGCAGGCGGAAAAATTGTCGAGGGCAGCGTCGATGTTTATCCCGGCAGGCCGGGGCAGAAAACAGTCGAATTGCGGCCTGACAGATTAAATAAACTGCTCGGAATAGATGTGCCTGTTCAAAAGGCGATTGATATTCTCGCTGCGCTGAAATTTGAACCGAGACAAACCGAAGCTGGGAAAATTATATGCACCGTTCCGAACTGGCGAGCCGATGTCAGCAGAGAAGCCGATTTGATTGAGGAAGTCGCCAGAGTTTATGGCTACGACAAAGTCGGCGTTAAGGAAAAAATAAGCATTAAAATCGCCGCCGTGGATAAAAGGCAGAAACTCACCTGTACGGTGTCTAATTACCTGAATGGGTGCGGTTTTTATGAGGCGATTACGACGACTTTCAACGACGAAAAAGCAGCCAGGCTGCTGACAGGCAAAGACGCTAAAGCCAGTCTCGCTGTGCAGGATATAACTCGCAAATCCGAAAATTTATTGAGAAGCACTTTGCTCGGTTCGCTGCTTGGCGTTGTCAGGACGAATTTAAACGCAGGCGGTAAAGACGTGCGAATGTATGAAATAGCCGATGTTTTCAAACTTCTCGACGACGGCGGCCATACTGAAAATACAAACATCTCTATCGTTTGCAGTAGCGATTTTGGAATTTTAAAAGGGGCCGTAGCCGGTCTGCTGAAATCAATCTATCCGAACGCAGAGATAATTTTTAAACCGGCAGAAGCTTATTGGGCGCAGGCCGGTGCTGAAATTATTTTAAACAGCAAACCGATTGGCATAGCCGGCGTTATGAGTGATAAAGTTGTCGCAGGGTTCGATATTAAGGCCGCGAAAATTTGCGCAGCGGAGCTGGACTTTGACAGCCTGCTTGCGATGGAGTCGGCACAGATTAAGGCCAGCCCGCTCCCGAAATTTCCTGCTATTGTTCGGGATTTATCTTTAATTGTCGATGAGCAAACTCGATGGGAAAATTTAGAACAGACAATTCACTCAAAAGCTCCGCAGGAACTTGAAGAAATAAAGTTTGAGGGAATTTACAGAGGCAAGCCCATCGCTGCCGGCAAAAAAAGCGTTACGGTTTCGCTGCGATTCAGAGATGAAGACGGCACGTTGAAACACGATATTGTTGACGGCTGGGAAAACAGCATAGTATCCGCTTTGGCCGGCAATGTCGGCGCCGAATTGCGAAAAGCATAAAAAAAAGGGCAGACAGACCAAGGAGGAGCGGTCTTCTGCCCAAACAAAAATCAGGGGAAAGTCCCCACTGATTCCCATACGATTGATTCACCTTAAATGTTCCCAAAAAACAAAAAAACCCGCCTTTCGAGCGGGTTTTCTATATTTTAAAAAGGCAGGCGGCCGAGGAGAGAAACCGCCATGCCGTGTGCGCCTCCTAAAGAGGAGGAGGTACGTGTGGGCTATTTAAGGCAGCTCTTTCGAGCTACGCAAGTATTATACGCTAAAGGATAATCAGAGTTCAAGAAAAAAATTTAAAAAAAAGTTTATTTTATAAATAAAGTTCGCAAATTCGCTTGTATGCGGGTGTTTATAAAGGTGTCTGATAAAAGTATCAATTCGGCTGAATTTAAGCCTATGCCATTCAATAGGAGAGATAAGGAAGATACAGAAATGCAGATATATAGATATTGAATATATTTTTATCGTATAAATTTTACCTAAAATTTGGGTTTAATGGCATTTTTCTGCGGCAGGAGCAAACTGGTTTATAATTGACAATGCACAAATCAGCAACGATAATCAGAGCAAAATTATTTGTCGGAGACGATATGCTGTCAAAAAGGACTTTCTTTGTGATTTTTGTTGTGGTGTCGGTAGCGTTCTTTTTTTGTGCCGGGTGTATAGAAAGAAAAATTACCATTTCGACCGAGCCGAGCGGCGCTATGGTGCTGCTCAATGACGAAGAAGTCGGCACATCGCCGGTAACGGTGGGGTTTGAATGGTATGGCGATTACAGCGTGCAAATCTCGAAGGATGGCTATCAGACGCTCAAGACGCATCAAAATCTCAAACGGCCTGTAGCCGATAGATTTCCGGTTGACCTTTTCGCTGATATGTTTTCCTCGAAAATCTACGAATATAGCTGGAGTTTTAAACTCGAACCTCTCCAGCCGATTGATAAAGACAAGCTGATTGAGTCGGCGGTCGAACTGCAAAAACAG
>MHXU01000167.1 GCA_001824555.1 Planctomycetes bacterium GWC2_45_44 | reverse complement strand
GATATATTCTGCTTACACAGGTTGAGGCGGCGTTTAAGAGTTTAAAAAGTGATCTGGCCGTACGTCCGGTACATCATCAGCTTGAGCACAGGGTTGAGGCACATATATTTGTGGCGGTCATGGGATACTGTCTTATGGTTACCCTGCGGCATAAACTTCGAGGCAGTGCCAGTGGCCTTACGGCACAGGATGTCCTTGATAAGCTTGGCTCTATTATGATGATAGATGTTCGCATACCGACAACCGATGGCCGGATGCTTGAGATGCGCCGCTATAGCCAGCCGGAAGTTGAACACAGAATAATACTCGACAAGCTCAAGATGGATTTGCCGAAACAGCCGCCGCCAAAGATATACAGCCGTCAGGTAAACGATAGGCTTTGTGGTGGAAACTAACCCCGCTGGCACTATCAAAACCGCCGATTTTAATGCCTATCTGCGAAGGTTGGGTTAGCGATTTGATAAAACCTGGTTCCTTTTTACCAGTGGCGTTGTGTGCGATGAAATTGACGTTGATTACATGTTCCCAGCAGATATTATTCCTTGTATCAAAAACGATTTTATGGGATAATAAACTAAACAAATGGCTTTTGGACGTTAAAAAATGTCGAGCGGCAAATTCCACCTAAAGACAATACAATGGTATAGATGAGTCTTAATTCTTACGAAAAAACTGATGTTATTCTTGACAGTATTGCTGACGGCGTATTCACCGTAGGTGAAAACTGGCGGATTACCTCATTCAATAAGGCTGCTGAGCAAATAACCGGCATATCTCGTGAAAACGCAATCGGTCAAACCTGTAAGGATGTATTGCGGGCAAATGTCTGTGAAACCGACTGTGCCTTACGTTATACAATGGATACAGGCAAACCGGTCATAAATAAGCCGGTTCATATTATAGATGCACAAGGAAATCGCAAAGCAATAACTATTTCGACAGCGTTACTCAAAGATGAAAACGGCAAAACAATCGGAGGAGTTGAAACTTTTAGAGATATGACAGTTGTTGAAGAACTGCGAAAGCAGGTTCAAAAACAGTACAGTTGTGAAGACATTATCAGCAGAAATCATAATATCCAGGAACTTTTCGATATTCTCCCGCAAATCTCTGAAAGCGACTGTGCTGTTTTAATAGAAGGAAGCACTGGCTCTGGGAAAGAACTGTTTGCCAGAGCTATTCATAGTTTGAGCCATCGCAAAAAAAAAACATTTATAGCCGTCAATTGCAGTGCTATTACGGACACGCTTTTGGAGTCGGAATTGTTCGGTTACAAGGCTGGCGCTTTCACAGACGCAAAAAAAGACAAATTAGGCCGCTTCGCTCTTGCAGAAGGCGGAACTATATTTTTAGATGAGATTGGCGATATATCTTTGTCGGTTCAAGTCAAATTGCTGCGGGTACTTCAGGAAAAAACTTATGAGCCGGTGGGTGCGGTAGCTTCTGAAAAAGCTGATGGAAACAAAGCATTTGCCTGCATCAATATGCAAGACAGTTTCCGGCAAATCCGCAGATATCGGCAAATTCAGAACCATCAGACAGATGGAAATGATTATGATTGAGCAAGCCCTTCGCCGAAACAATGGAAGCCGTACAATAGCCGCTAAAGACTTGGGGATTGACAAAAGTACACTATTTCGTAAAATGAAGACTTTCAATATGTAGAATAGGAAATAAATGGTTAAAAAGCAAACCGTTGCAGAAACAATGGTTATACTGTCTTTTGTGGTCTTCTTGCTAATTCTAACGTTCTCTTTTAATGGTCCACGTGGAATTTGGCAACCGGATGAAGGATACTATACCGGTACCGCGATTACGATGTTAGAAAAAGGAAACTTTTTAATACTATATTTGGGTGAAGATGAAATATTTCTGGATAAGCCTCCGATGATATATTGGGGAATAATCGCTGGATTTAAAATATTAGGGCACAGCGAATTTGCTGTCCGTTTTTTTCATGGCTTTTGCTTTGTACTGACAATTTTAGCTGTCGGCGGTCTAAGTTACTTTATGTTCCAAGACAGATGGCTGGCAATGCTATCCTCTCTCATTTATGCTACAATGGTTATTCCATTTATCGCAGCTAATTTTGTTACCCCGGATACCATTCTGACGTTATGGGCAACACTGTCGGCACTGTGTTTTTGGAAAAGCATCAAGTCATATGGTATGACTCGTATTTTATGGCAGATGCTGCTTTGTGTATCTGTTGGGTTGGGATTTCTGTCCAAAGGCCCGGCCATACTAATACCCTGCGGAGCAATGTTTGCCTTTCTTTTTTTTAGAAAAGAATTTCTTCAGTTTTTTTTCACACGATGGTTTTTTTTAGGTATATCCATCTTTGTACTCACAGGGTTAAGCTGGTATATATATATCGGCTTCAAAATTCCAGGGGCTTTTAGTTATTTTTTTGACAACCAGATACTTGGCCGTCTCATAACAGAAAAATATAATCGCAATCCGGGTATTACCGGCGCATTGATATATTTGCCGGTTCTGGTCTTTGGCTCTTTGCCATGGTCAATTATATGGCTGGAAAAGAAAAATCTTGTAAGGTCATCTTTATTCAATATACAATGGTGGAAAAATCTGCCACAAAAACCGCAACTGTTGTTTTTGACATGTTATTTTTTTATTCCGCTTGCCATTCTTTGTACAGCAAGCTCTAAACTTGGACTTTATGCCCTTCCGATTTTTGTTCCTTTGGCAATCGCAACGGCAAAATTGTGGAAAGATAAAGCCCCGATAATTAAAAGCTATGCATTAGGGTACTTATTAAAATCTTTTGCTCGTCCAGTCAAACTGGTAATTTGCTGGATTATTTTATTGGTCTTTGCCAAACTGGCTATTGCTTATTACCCGACCCCTGATAATATGAAAACTCTTTGGGCTTCGGTTCGTCAATCTTTGCCATCCGGGGACTATGAAATATGTACAATAGATAAACGTGCTGATGGATTATTGTTTTATAGTACATATGGAGTAGAACATTTGACAAAGAAAAAAGACCCTTATCCTGCATTTACTAAAACAGAGCATATTTTGGAAGAGGCAAAAGAATTCATTAGAGAAAATGAGCATGGAGTGTTTCTTGTAGCTGAGGATGATATTGTTGAAGTTGGCAACATTCTAAAGATATCCGGGGTTGAGTGCCGCGTGGTACATCTTCCACATAAGAAAGCATTGCTATTTCCTATCCTGAACGGAAAAGTGGAGCTTTGACTGCAAAAATTGATGCATTTAATTGAAAATGAAAGGCATATATGACACTACGTAAATTAAGAATTAGTTTATTGCGTTTAGCTTTTATTCCCATTATTTTTGTTGCAGTCTTTATAAGACCTGAATGGTCTCTGGATTCCTTTGCAGCTTTTTTCATGGAACTTGGCGGGTATTTGTTCCTGTTAGCCGGTCTGATAGTACGAATATGGTGTATTTTATATGTCGGTAGCCGCAAGTCCAAAGAAATTATTACAACTGGGCCTTATTCTATTTGCAGAAACCCTCTTTATATGGGCACATTCCTGCTTACTATAGGCGTTGGACTTTGCTTTGAGAATCTACTTATAATTTTACTTGTTCCGGCCATTTTCATTCCCATTCACGTAATAACGGTTCGGATGGAAGAGACTCATCTTGAGTCCAAATTTGGCGAACAATATAGGATATATAAACAAAAAGTTCCGCGTTTCTGGCCGCATTTTTCAAACTATAACAGTCCAGATTACATTGATATTAATATTAATGCGATTCGAAGAATCGCCGTGGACACAGTAGGGGTTTTGCTTTTACCAGTAGTCGAAGATTTGCTTGAACTACTCCATCAGCACAATATTATTCCGGTTCTGTGGCATTTTCCTTCTTGGTTCCATCTATAAATTGAGTAGCGGCGGTATTTATGTATGAACAAAAGTAACTATAAAACAGCGATGTGGTTTATAGTACTGCTGGGCTTTGTGAGTCTGTTTGCAGATATGGCTTATGAATCGGCTCGCAGTATTGCTGGGTCTTATCTTGCAATCCTCGGTGCAAGCGGGATGATTGTCGGTATGACCGCAGGAACAGGAGAATTGCTTGGCTATGGCCTAAGAGTTCTTTCAGGGCTGCTCAGCGACAAAACCCAGCGGTATTGGATGATTACGATAATCGGCTATACCATAAATCTGATAGCTGTTCCACTGCTCGGATTGGCAGGACACTGGCAATCAGCGGTTGTGCTGCTGATGACGGAAAGAATCGGAAAAGCGATAAGAAGTCCGGCAAGAGACGTATTGCTTTCGCACGCCGCGGGAGTTGTTGGCAGGGGATGGGGCTTTGCGCTTCACGAGGCGATGGACCAAATAGGTGCGATGACCGGCCCGGTTATCGTTATGATTGTCCTTGCGATTAGCGGCTCTTATCACTATGCTTTTGCAGTTCTTGCGATACCGGCAACGTTGGCTTTGGCTGTTCTTATAACCGCTCGAATCACATATCCCAAGCCGCACGAACTTGAAGTCGGCAGCGAAGAACACCCACACCCACGCAAAATGGCAGACAAATTGCCGAAAGTTTTCTGGATATATCTTACCGCTGTTGGTTTGGTGGCAGCCGGCTTTGCTGATTATCCGTTAGTGGCGTTTCATATAAAGTCGCACAATATTTTCGCGGATAAATGGATACCTCTGCTTTATGCTTTCGCGATGGGCGTTGATGCTTTGGCTGCACTTGCTTTTGGAAAAATGTATGACAAAAAGGGAATGTTTGCACTGGCGATGGCGATAGCCTTTTCATCTGTGTTTGCTATTTTCGCTTTTTCGTCATCATCTGCGATGATTATTGGCGGAGTTGCTTTGTGGGGCGTTGGTATGGGGGCGCAGGAATCTATTATTCGTGCGGCAGTTGCTGATATTGTTCCCAAAGACCGCAGAGGCAGCGGTTTTGGCATTTTTAACGCCGGTTATGGCATAGCGTGGTTCGTGGGCAGTTCGATTATGGGTATTCTTTACGATTTTTCGATTGGCGCTGTTATTGCCTTTTCCGTTGTCAGTCAGCTTGCTTCGCTGCCTATACTCCTTAGCATACGAAAACAGCTTAATCACAAATAATCCGGCTAATAATGACATCTTAATTGGAAATAAAAATTAAGAAGAGGCAGTATTTCCCAAAAAATCTGTGGAATACTCTTGCGTTTTGATACATTGCCCCCTTATAAATTATTATTGAAAACATATCCATTTTGTTTTATCTTGTCTTCTAATAAAATCAAAGGAATCCTCTAAAAATAGGAGTTGTGCTATGAAATGGAAAACCAAAGATGGAGGGTGGAACCCTTATCTGGCGGGAGTTCTTACAGGCCTATTGGCAATTGCTTCAGTTTTTGCAACAACACGATTATTGGAAAAAACCACATATTTAGGGGCATCAACTACGTTTGTTCGGGCGGCAGGTTTTTTAGAACAAAAGATTGCTGTTAATCATGTTGCTTCAAACGAGTATTACACCAAAGAAAAAGTTCGTGTTGACTGGCAGTTTATGCTGGTTATAGGCATTTTTGCTGGGGCATTGATTTCTTCCATTTCGGACAGGAGTTTTAAAATTGAGAGTGTTCCGCCAACGTGGGAAAAGCGATTTGGTTCATCAATTGCAAAGCGGGCAATATGGGCTTTCGCAGGCGGCGTTATTGCTATGATAGGTGCTCGTATGGCGGATGGTTGTCCAAGCGGACACGGTCTTAGCGGAATGATGCAATTATTGGTCAGTTCATTTGCGGCATTGGCTTTGTTCTTTGGGGTTGGTGTTCTGGTGGCTCGTTTTGTTTATGGAAGGAGGGAATCATGAGCAAGGAACAATGGTTAGGTTTAATCACTGGCGTAATATTTGGATTTTTGCTTCAAAAGGGTCGTGTTCTTCGTTTTGATAAACAAGTTGGTGCAATGTTATTGAAGGATATGACGATATTCAAATTTATGCTCTCGGCGATAATAGTCGGAATGATTGGAATATTGCTGCTGTCGAATGCTGGGCTTATCCAGTTAAGCCATAAGGCGATGAATCTTGGCGGCGTGCTGATTGGAGGAACTTTATTTGGCGCCGGATGGGCGGTGATGGGATTCTGTCCTGGAACTTCTATTGGGGCGGTTGGTGAAGGACGCTGGCATTCGATTTTTGCCATTATGGGAATGATAGTGGGTGCGGCGATATATGCAGAGTTGTATCCGTTTTTCAAATCGACAGTTCTGGCATGGAAAGATTTTGGAAAAATTGGGTTGCCGGAGGCGATAGGAGTCTCGCCATGGATAATAGTTCCTTTATTTTGTTTTGGAACGGTTGTCTTATTCTTCTGGTTCGAAAAGAAAAAACTTTAAAAGAAGATGGTTAGATGAGAAATCCCATATGAGTGAATTTAAAACCGCAAAAAAGAGAAGACTGATAAAACAGATTAGTACGGCAGTTATTTTTCCAATAGTTATTGTCGGCGGCTGGTTTTATCCTCTGTTGGGTTATTTTATTCCGATTTGCATGGTCGGGGGTATTTCAATTGCGTTTTTTCGCGGGCGTAAATGGTGCGACTGGTATTGTCCCAGAGGCAGTTTCTTTGATTCCGCCATAGGTCTCATTAGTCCCGGCAGGCAAATTCCTGCGTTATTTAAATCTCTACCGACAAGAATTACGATGCTGGTTATTCTTATGTCGGTTCTTACAGTGCAAATAATTAGGTATTGGCCTGACCCGTATAAAATCGGTATGGTATTTGTTGTTATGCTTACTATTACAACTGCTCTGGCATTGATTTTGGCGGTTATTTATCATCCTCGTGTTTGGTGCTGCTTTTGTCCAATCGGTTCGATATCAAACTGGGTCGGCAAAGGCAAAAAGCCGGTGCAGATAGATTCGGCTCTTTGCATTAATTGCAAACTTTGCGGCAAAGTCTGCCCGATTCAGGTTTCGCCATATAAATTTAAAGGCAATGGTACTGAAAAAGTACTGGATGGCGATTGTTTGAAATGCGGTCTATGTACTGCCGCCTGCCCCAAAAAAGCCCTGAAGCTGTGAGTTGTTCCATTTGTACCTTGTTCATGTCCCATAATTCGCTTGCGAAAAATGTCTGTTTTTTTGATAAATTTTCAATCCTGAATTGAGTTTCCAGCCCTTTACCATCTATTCCTTGCCCATTGCGTTTTGCAATGGCAAAGATTTTATAGGGAAAACAGGGTACATCGTACCCCCTTAGGTCGAGTTCATCGCGGGTTATATAATCCGGGCCAACCCAATCTAACATAATCGGCGGCAGTCTGACAAGTTCAATATCAACATCCGGCCTGATTTCCTTTATTATCCGCCATGGACTCTTAAAGCCCTTATGGCTGTTTTCTCTGACGATATTATACCATGCCTGATAGCTGGCAACTCTGCTGTGAAAATCTCTGACATCTTCAAAATTCTCCAAATCATAAAACTCCAGTTCAATCGTACTATGCACCGTTTCAACATCGCTGTTATAGCTCCAGGCTCTTGGCGGGATTCGTTTGTGTGTCGAGCCAAATCCCTGGACAACTTTTTCAAAGCCATCTCTGCTTCTGTCATCTCTGAAGCAGCCGATGAATTCGCTACCATTATCTGTTTGAAACTTCAGCTTTTTCATATCAACTCCGCAGTTTCGCAGATGATTACAGATTATTCTTATAAACAGACAACTGTTGAAAGCTGTTTTCTCATTAGCGAATCCCAGAAACATCAGGCCGCTCCTGACTTCTCTTGCGGTGAACTGATACTTCGGCAAAGCACGCAACTTCATCTGCGGCCAGTAATGCGGTATATCCTTCAAATCCTTCGTATCTGTGGTTATTTGGCCGAATAAAGGCCATTTGGCTTTTATGGCGGCAAGGTCTTTTTTGCGTTTGTGTTTCTTCCTTATTTTCCTTACAAGACCATGCTCACGAAGTATTCTTCCAATAGCCTGATGGCTGCATAAAAGATTATGTTCGCGTTTCAGTCTTTTAGCTCCTTTGAATGGAAACTGTTTTCTCAACTGAACGACTTTTTTTTCAATAACCGAAGAAATATCAACTCCTTCGAGTATCATTGCAAGCTGACGATGTTCGATAACATAATTATTTTCGTTTATCTGCGGCAGTGTGAATACGCCTTTTTCCAATCGCTTATACCATATGGCCAGGCCGTCACGATCCCAGTACAATAACTTCAACCTGTCGCCTTTGTGGTTGACGAATACAAATATATGACCGCTCAACGGATTCTGACGAATAATATTTTTTACCATCATCGCCAGGCCGTCAAAACTGCGACGCATATCCGCGGGCTCTGAGCACAGATATATCTTTACAGCCGATGGAAAACTCAGCATTGCTGCTCACATATAGTACGCACTGTTTCACAAAGCAGTTTTATGTTGCAGCTATTTGAAGCATTCACATAAATACCGCCCGGAAAGGTTACGCATAATTCATTTGAGTTTGTATGTATCTGACCCAAAGGTATAAATTCGGGCTCAACAGATGAGCCGGCATCATTAGCATTAACCAAGTTATCTGATTTTTGCTCCAGCTTTTTTCGCCACTGGTAAAATGATGATGGACTTATGCCCTCCTTCTCGCAAAACCTGTTAACACTTAATCCGCTTGCTGCTTGTGACTCAATTACCAAACGCCAGAATTGATGGTCGTCGTTGGCAATATCTTTTACTTTGCTCATGTTCAAATCCCTTCAATAAACATGAGCCGATTATCGCGATTATCCGCCGCAAAAAAAGAGGTGCTTCACCGGACGGACACGAAATATTGGAGAATCAGCAACTTGCATTGCTCGGCGTCAATGTCGCCGAAAGCAAACTCCTCGACCAGAAAGCACAGGAAATTGCCGAATTGGAAGGTGTAATATCGGTTGCCATTGTTTCAGGCCGCTACGACTTGCTGGTCGAAATACTGGTTGCTTCCAATAAGGGACTGATTCAATTTCTTACTAAGACGCTTTCAACTATCAAAGGAATTTCTAAAACGGAAACATTCGTGATGCTAAAAACTCACAAAAAATGGCTTTGAATCAACAAACTCCATAGCTTTGCGACCAAATGATAAAGTCCTGCAACACAGACATTTCGACATCCACATAAGTTTTTTTGGGCATCACTTAAAAAATATGATTCGCGGCCTTGTGGACTTCCTCACTCATTCTTTGCACCCTTGCACTAGCATGAATACTCTTGCCAGCCTGTGTACACATCGGGATAAATATTTTTTCTCGTTTCATCTCGCAACTCAGTGCAAACCGAGGCAATGCCCTGCTGCATTGGATTTTGAATCGTAAACCTCCAAATAAAGCTGCCCATGCAATAACAAAATAATAATCTATCTTTGTTGTGCAATCTAATACTCCCATGACTAATAAGATAATAATCGCCCAACTTATAATTTGTGTAGTGCCAAATTCTTTAGAAAATAAATGACGCTGAACAAATTTTAAAAATATCATTATTTTTTCCATGCAAACCCCATTTTATTCAGCGATTTATCTTCGTTTTTCACAATCTATCCACCAACTCCTTCACCGACAAATCTAATTTGCTGAAAGCAAACCATCGCTTGCCAGCATCTTTTAATGAAGCTCCAAAATGGTAAATAGTTTTATTATCGATTATAATAAAGCGGTCGTGTGATGTTTTTAACAGCCTTATCTCAATCGGTTCGTATTGGCTGTTGTGTTTTTCCAAATCCTGGGTTAATGCCTTAGTGATGTTCCTTGTATAAATACAGGTTTTTACGCCTTTATTTCTTTTTGTGAGCATTTGCAATACCGTATCATCGGCATAGTTATCAATCAGCAAAATGGATTTTCCCGCACTTCTGATAATATCGGTTATCAAAATATAAGCATCAAAAATCTGCCCATCATAAAAAATACCCTGTTTAGGCTGTAAATCTCTGCTTTCAAGGGCATTGAAAATTCGGTTAAATTTTCCATCACTTTCAGCAATATGTTTCAGTTGCTTTGTTTCTAACCTGTCTAATCTTCCAAACACCTGAGCATTATTAATTAAAAATTTACGCATCTGAACAAAAGCCTGCATAATTTGGATACTTATTTTTACTGCCACTTCACTTCGCAATACCGCGGAAAGCATTGCAACGCCCTGTTCGGTAAAAACAAATGGAAGATACCGCCTGCCTCCGTGCCCCGAACTTGAGGTCACAGATTGTGACCACAAGATTTCCGCCTCTTCCCTGCTTAATTGGAACATAAATTCCTTGGGAAACCGTTCAGTATTCCTTTTAACTGCCTGATTTAATACTTTGGTTTCCACCTGATACAGTTCAGCCAAATCCATGTCAGTCATCACCTGCAAATCCCGCACTATAAAAATGCGGTTTTGAATTTGCCTGGATACAATTTCAGTATTTTTCTTAATTTTGCTGTCTTTTACTTTATCGCTCATAAATTACCACTCATAATTCATCTTCTTTAAATGATTTTCCACTTTGCCTGTTAAATCAAGCATCTGTTTTCCCATTTCAGGCAACGGCATTTCGTATCACTCTGCCAATTCTTTTATTCGCTGGGTAATCCAGACCCGAGCCTCATTTTCAATAGAATACTACTTTATCTTAAAAAAGCAAAATCATATCTGTATAGTTTTACTACTCTACATAAGTAGCCAGCCCAGAAAAAGACGGCTGTTCAAGAAGAACCCAAAACTGCCACTTACAAAAAGAATCTGCTGTGTATCGGATATGGATGCCCTCAAACAAAAATTTATTGGTTTTGTGGAAAATATTTCTTGACTCCTCGCTCATTCTTTGCACCCTTGCACTGGACTAAATAATCTTGCTGGCCTGTGTACCAGTTTGAATTGATATTATTTTTTTTTCAGCTCGCGCTTGGGTACAAACCGGAGCGACGATAGGCGGCATCGAATTTTGCCACACAGCATTGTAACATTCACTTGCATAGCTCATTGCACAGCGTTTATTTTCACCTTACCCCAGCCGTTATTCAAATGGCTTTAAACGCAGTGTTTTGTGAATCTTATCTCGCTGATTTGAATTCACCCCTGCGTGGTCAGCATAGTCCGTCCAACAGGAAATGACCTGTCTTACTTCATTGAGAATTGCCTTGGCTTGACCTCGTTTGAGCAAAGCTGATTTACCACATGCAAGAAAGTCGTCCAACGTAAAATTGTCACGTTTGCCATTGACTGTCATCTGGTGGTTTGATGTCCAATTGCCGCCAGGTTGGTAGCTATAGATCATATCGAAAGCGGGTGCGATAGACCAATTGCCACTGCGATCCATTAAAAAAGCTATATTCTTGACGTGATCATCTTGATTTCTGGCAATGATATTGAATACCATTCGTCGGTACATCTCCGCAGTTGCGAGAGCAGACAAATCCAATCGCCGCATTGCATCGAAGGCTTGTTCGTAACTGTTG